>DATHZY010000469.1:0-3748 GCA_035458325.1 Saprospiraceae bacterium
CTGCTTTAGTGGCAGGTGTAATAATCGGCTGCGGAAATGCCTCATTATCTGCCATTCCATCAGGCATCACTTCTCCACACAGCACACGCTTGCCGGCATGGTACTCACGCAGCGCATGCCCGGCCAGGTATCCACGGATCACCATCTCAATGCGGATAGGCTCACATAACACACCCAGGGTCACATTCGGATGCGGCATGGCCAGCTTCCAGTTAGGTACGATATCCTTTGTAGCATCAAGGAAATAAGCTGCCAGCTGATTCAACACCTGCCCTTTATAGGGTATGGGCCTTGGCAATATGTGGTCAAAGGCTGAAATCCGGTCCGTAGCCACCGCCACCATGATATCATCGATGTAATATACATCCCTGACTTTCCCGCGATAAAACCCGGTTTGTCCGGTCAGGGTAAAATTTGTTGCTGAAACTGGCATAACTTTTGGTCGGTTCTGTTGTTAGAGATGATATCAAAGCACAAATTTGAACCTTGCTCTTGATATATTGAAGTAAACACCCATATATTTGTCACGATTTATGAAAAATATGCTTAATCACTCTTGTTGCACATGTTGTTGCTGCGCTCAACCTCCGGGTTGAACTGGGAGTGTATTATAGCTACTATAAAAACACAGAGCCTTTCAGTTCCTCCGGATTGAAAGGCTTTTTTCATTTTATCCATGACCATAATCCTTATGACAACACAAATTCAACATATTCCCCGCATCTCAGTCTCCCTCCCCCAGATAGGGAATACCCCATTATTGCTGATCAGGAGCCTCAGCACGGACAAGGTCAGGATATGGGCTAAAGCTGAGTGGGAACAACCCGGTGGCAGTGTCAAAGCACGGGCTGCTCATGCCATCATCAGTAGAGCCATCCGATCCGGAAAGCTCCACAGCAGGAACAGTCTCCTCGATGCCTCCAGCGGAAATACCGCTATTGCTTATGCCTCCCTCCTTAAGCCGCTTGGTTGGAAACCTACCATTTGCCTTCCATCCAATGCTTCTTCAGAACGAAAAAATATTCTCAGGTCACTGGGTGCAGAACTCATACTTACCTCTCCGTTGGAAGGAACAGATGGCGCTCAAATAGTTGCAAAAGAAACCTATGCTGCACATCCGGATAAGTATTTCTATGCGGATCAGTATAGCAATGATGCCAACTGGCAGGCTCATTACCTGACGACGGCAGAAGAAATCTGGACGCAAACAAAAGGAATGATCACCCATTTTGTGGCAGGCCTGGGCACCACCGGCACTTTCGTCGGAACAGGTCGCAGATTGAAAGAATTAGGTAACGTGCAATTAATATCCTTGCAACCTGACCACCCCTTTCATCCACTGGAAGGATGGAAACATCTCGCAACAGCGAATCGCCCAGGAATCTATGACGATACACTGGCTGACAAAACACTGATCATCGATTCCTCCGGTGTCTTCGATATGATCAGATCCATTTCAATTCATGAGAGATTATTTATATCGCCCTCCGGGGCCGCCAATCTTTTGGGGGCCCTTGAAGTGGCATCCCAAATCAAGGAAGGGGACATTGTCACCACACTCGCAGACACATTAGACAGATATCAGGAAGTTCGCAAAGAAATATTCGGCATATGAGCACCACCATCCAACAAGACATTTTGACGAAAATCAAAACACACCTCGAAGCAGCATACCCCAATGAAGCATGCGGCTTCCTGCTGGGTTCCCAAATCCGTAAAAATCGGAATATCACCCATCTGATTGAAGTGGAAAACCGATCTACCGAAAATCAGCAAAGACGGTTTGTCATCGATCCGCTGGATTACATGAAGGCGGAACGATTCGCAGCTAAAGAAGGATTGACCCTGCTCGGCATCTACCATTCACATCCCGATCATCCGGCCATACCCTCTGTACATGACCTCGAATATGCGCAACAATTTTTCTCCTATTTCATCCACCGCATCGCCGCCGGCAAAATGACCGACAGCCGATCCTACAGATTGTTGGATGGAAAGTTTATCGAAGAAAAATTCACCGTACTGGAACCAAAAGAACAAACCCAACTCTAAAACTGCTAACTGCTAACTGCTAACTTTTCATTTTTCATTTTTCACTTTTCACTTATGATAACCATATTCATCCCCACTCCCCTACGCCGCTTTGCTGCCGAACAGGCCAAAGTAAACGTCAACGCCAAAAACGTTGCAGAAGCGATCAGGTCACTCACATCCATTCACCCGTCATTGACCCCTTACATCTATGACGAAGCCGAGCTCATTCGCAAACACGTCAGGATCTATCTGGGCGAAGACGATATTCGCGAGAAAGATGGCATCAACACGCTCCTGAAGGAAGGTGATGAGCTGAGCATCATTCCGGCCATTGCAGGCGGAAGTTTTTAAAACAGATAAATCACATGAGACAAGCACTTGAAGAAATAAAATTCAGCAAGGAAGAACTGGAGCGGTATAGCCGCCACCTGATCATCCCTGAATTCAATATTGAAGGACAGAAAAGGCTCAAGCATGCACGTGTGCTAGTCGTTGGTACCGGTGGATTGGGTGCACCTCTCCTGCTCTATCTCACAGCAGCAGGTATAGGGACCATAGGTATTGTTGACTTTGATATCGTGGACTACAGCAACCTCCAGCGACAAGTCCTCTTTACCACAGCGGATGTTGGAATGCCTAAGGTCGAAGCTGCAAGAGAGCGGTTGAGCGCCCTGAATCCATTTGTCAAATTCGAAGTCTTCAATACAAGGCTGGATAGCTCCAATGCATTAGACATCATCTCCCGATTTGATATCGTAGCGGATGGAACTGATAATTTTCCAACCCGCTACCTCGTCAACGATGCCTGCGTGTTGGCCGAAAAAGTCAACGTGTTTGCTTCCATCTTTCGGTTCGAAGGACAAGCGAGCGTATTCAATTATTTATATGCCGATGGAAGCAGGGGACCTAACTACAGGGACTTATTTCCCACACCACCTCCGCCGGGACTCGTTCCGAGTTGCGCAGAAGGCGGAGTGATTGGGGTATTACCAGGTATCCTCGGCAGTCTTCAGGCAAACGAAGTTATAAAGGTTGTATCCGGTGTCGGCGAGCCACTGGCTGGCAGGTTTTTCCAGTTTGATGCAGCCGAATTTAAAACGAGGATCTTCAAAATCACCAAAGACCCGGACAACCCACTCACCGGACAAAATCCTACCCAAACAGAATTGATTGATTACGAATTCTTCTGCGGAATAAATCTAAACCACACCACGATGGCTAATCAGGAATCAAATGGACAACTTTCGGTCACAACCCTAAATGACTGGATCAAATCCGGCAAGGATTTTCAATTGATCGATGTACGTGAACCCTACGAATTTGAAATTGCAAACATTGGGGGCACCCTCATCCCGAAAGGCGAAATCCTGAAACACATCGAAAAGATTGACCCGCAAAAAGATGTGGCTTTCCTTTGCCGATCCGGAAAACGCAGCCAGGATGTCATTGATCTGCTCCAAAGGGAATATGGCCTGAAAAACCTGTACAATATCACCGGTGGCATATTAGCCTGGGCAGATGAGATAGATCACGGGATGGCGAAATATTAGTCAGCTATCAGCTATCAGCTATCAGCTATCAGCTATCAGCTATCAGCTATCAGCTATCAGCTATCAGCTATCAGCTATCAGCTATCAGCTATCAGCTATCAGCTATCAGCTAAAAAAAAATAAATTGGTGATGCCTGTATACAAAAATTAAAAATCCTTTAAAA
>DATHZY010000470.1:0-2602 GCA_035458325.1 Saprospiraceae bacterium
TTCGACTGACCCCATCATGTGCTTCTACCACAATGGCAAGCTGTATCCATTTGCCGGAAGGGATGCCATTATCTCCCAGGTACCGATGTTAAAAAAGAAGTTTACCAGATATACACCCTATGCGTCGGCCACCATCAACGACATCTTTACGGAAGATCAGCTCAAGAAGAGTACCTGGTTGTATACCAACACGTTCCAGACGACTTTATTTCGAAATGAAGGCAACACATTCGTGGTCGCACCGCTACCCTATCAGGTTCAACTCAATCCGGTGACGGACATGGTCATCCGCGATTTTAACAATGATGGACGAGTGGATTTACTCATGGCTGGAAACTTCAACTTTTCAGAACCCGAGACCGGTGAATTAGACGCTGGTATAGGCACCCTGCTCCTCCAACAAGCTGATGGAACCTTTGAATATGTGTCCAATACGGAGCATGGTTTCTGGGCTCAAGGTGAGGTGAGGGATATGAAACAGATCAAGCTGGCGACAGGTCTTGATGCAGTCCTGACGGGCAACAATAATGGCTCACTGGAGCTCAATCTCATAAACCGAACACAACGTGTAGTTCAATAGACCATGTAAACGTGAAAACGATTAAATTCTATTTCACCGGCTTGAAATGACATGGATCAGCGCGGATATTTTTTTTAATCAATTGACATTTATAAAATACAAAGTGTATAGCATGAAAAGAGTTTTGAACATTTTGAAAGTGATCGTGGGTGTAGCCATCCTCTGCACTTTTGTACAATGCAAGAAAAGCGAGGGTGCTGAACAAGTTAGCGCAGATACGACGGCTCCGGCCAAAGTGGATGTGCGTTTTACACTCTTGTCGCCTGAGCAAACGGGTATTAAGTATTCCAATCTGTTCAAGGAAGATTACAACTACAATATTTTTACGTATGAGTATATGTATAACGGGTGTGGTGTAGCTATCGGGGATGTCAATGGCGATGAGTGGCCTGATCTGTACTTTTCCACGGCATTTGGCCCAAACCGGCTTTTTCTAAACCTTGGAAATTTCCAGTTTGTCGATGTTTCAAAATCTGCCGGTGTGCTGGCTATGGAAGGGTTTAAGACCGGGGTTACAATGGCCGATGTCAATGGTGACGGCCGATTGGATATCTATAGTTGCAGGACCAGTAAAACCGATGATGGACTCAAGACCAATTTCCTCTTTATCAATATGGGAAATAAAACAATCAGTGGAATTCCTGTACCTTATTTTGAAGAGCAGGCCAAGCAATATGGCCTGGATGATAACAGTGACAGTAATCACGCCAGTTTCTTTGATTATGACAGGGACGGTGATCTTGATTTATTTATCCTCAATCATAAAATCGGATTTAAGGATGCAGCTAAGCTCCGGTTAAAGCAGCAACCGGATGGCACGATGAAAAGAATCACTGATCCGGAAACACCTTTTGAATCCAACCGCATGTACAGGAATGATGGTGGTAAATTTACGGATGTCACCGCGAAGGCCGGCCTGGTGAATTCAGCATTTGGCCTCAGTGCCACCCCTGTGGACATTGATCGGGATGGCTGGCTCGATATCTATGTCGCTAATGACTTTATCGAACCGGATAACATCTTTATCAACAACCGCGATGGCACATTTACAGATCATTTCTTTGAGTACTTCCGCCATGCCTGCCAAAGCAGCATGGGATCGGATGTCGCAGACATTAACAATGATGGCCTTGACGATGTGATCGTAGTGGATATGAAACCAGAGGATCACATCCGTTACAAAGAGTTGAACAATGTCATGCAGTATGACCGTTATCAAATGCTCGTGGAACATGGCTATGGGCGACAACCGGGACGAAATATGCTGCAACTCAACTGTGGAAATAATACCTTTATTGAAATCGGCCAACTTGCCGGGGTTGCAACCACCGACTGGAGTTGGACACCTCTCATGGCAGACTTTGATAATGATGGGTGGAAAGATATATACATCAGTAACGGGTATCGCAGGGATGTAACAGATCTTGACTATACCAATTTTTACAGGGATTCTGTCAGGCGCACCGGTGGTATCAATCCGCAACGTTTTCCCAATATTTATGATGTGCTCAAGCACGTACCAGAGAAGCGTATTGGTAATTATCTGTTTATTAATTCGCATGATCTTTCATTCATCGATGCCAGTCAGCAGGCAGGCATGGATACCCCTTCCTTTTCCAATGGCGCAGCCTACGCTGATCTCGACAGAGACGGTGACCTTGATCTTGTCGTCCATAATATTGACGACCCTGTATTTGTATATCGCAATGAAATCACAAATCAAAACTGGATTCAGGTTGTGCCCAAGCCTTCTCCAGGCAATCCCATTGTCACTGGTACCGCTGTGGAGCTTTATGCAGGTGGAAACTACCAATACCAGACCTTGCTGAGCAGTAAAGGATTCTTATCAACTTCAGAACCCATATTGCATTTTGGACTTGCCCAAACCCAGCAGGTGGATTCGATTATTCTCCAATGGCCTAACGGTGGCCGAGAAATCATGCGCAATATCCCGGTAAACCAAAGACTGCAATGGAAAAAGGGAGATGGAAAGGCACATACCAAGTCCGCTAAACCCGCACC
>DATHZY010000471.1:0-2564 GCA_035458325.1 Saprospiraceae bacterium
CATCATAGATCGTCAGCTTGTATTCGCCGGAAGTATTGACGGTGAGTTCAGGGCCGGTAGAACCATCGCTCCAGAGATAGTGGACATCTCCTGTGACGTCTGGAACAATGGTGTGTTCGTAGCAAGTGATCACATCATCACCCAGGTCAAGGTCCAGGCCCGTGAGGGCAGTTTGGACAACAGAGACGTCATCTATAAAATAAAAGGACGTGGTAGGGAAAGGATGAGGACAAGGTTCTGTCATGGTTTCCAGGTAGCTATGGAAATTGCCGAGCGTAATATGGTCTTCACCACCCTGGGCTACAATGCAACCTGATATTTGCATCCAGTCCAGCGTGTCATTGAGCCATCCTGAGTTGGATTCTATTTGTGGTGTTACAGGAATGTAACTTGGTTCTTCCTGGTCGACTGGGCCAACTGAAAAATAAGCCCCTAAATGCTCGACTGCGCATCCTCTTGGACTCATGTTTACATAAAAGGAAACCTGGTAAGCTTGTCCGAAGACGAGTGGCTCGGTGAGCTGGGCCTGAGGGTATTCTAACCATCCAAAGGGAGGAGGGCCGAATTTAGCGAGGATCCCTATATATGCTACACCTGTGACCGGGTCCTGCGTGCCTTCATAATTAATCGGAACATCACTGATCCAATTGTTTGAACAGGCATTAAAATAATCGGCTGTACCGCCATTGGCATTAAACCAGTCGTCACAATCCAGGTTTTGTCCATTGCCGAATCCATTGGGACAGGAACCGTATTCTTCAAAACTGAAATTGGGTACCAGATTCTGACCTGAGAGCAAAGCAGGTAAGAGGAGGTTGATAAGGCCTGCAAGAAGGATGTGTGACAGAACTTGCATAGAAGATTTTCGGGCAATACTGGGTGTCTGTTAAAGATATAGAAAGTTCCGGGAAATAGGTTAGAGCTTTTTACCGTTTCAATGGCAAGTATGATCTTCGGAGTGTGCAAGTTTTCTTTTAAATAATAGCCCAGAAATCAATGTCTACAGCTCAATCATCTATTCAAGAGTGGAAATTCGTCCGATATGGATATGGGCTCCTGGTATTCCTGTTTGCCTTCTTTGCCATTTCCTGTGGGCCTGTGATCATGTTGGTCTATGGAATACATCAGCCAAAATACAAGTCAGATGAAGCAGTACTCAAGTATGCCGGTCGATTGGGTTTGCAGGGCGAGGTCTATAGATTGGAAGAATATGGAGAGGAAAGTTCGTCCCGGTATCGGTATACTGCCAATTCGATGCCAGGTATGTTGTTATTTAATACTGCCGGGCAATTGACAAAATTTGAACTGGATTGCGGTGGCGAACTGGATTCAATTGCGAGGCTCGCTGTATATGATATAGATCAAATGCCATTAGCTGAAAAATCACTGGAGGATTTCCTGAATGATACCTATGTCATCAATGGGCAGAATAATCCAGAAGTACCGGTATTTGCTAAACCGCTCTATGCTATCAAGTTTGCTGAATTTGCAGGTAAATTAAACAAGGATCATGTCCCGGGTTTGATGAAGCTCCTCGAAAGCCGTAAAGATGTCGACTATATTTTATTAAACGTCGATTACTCAGTTAAGGAATAGCCTGTTATAGCATCTGCGTGATTTTCTTTGCACGGATTGTTTAAGATCATTAGCAAGAATATAAGGTCATCTTTGTCAAGTGAATCATTGAAGAGGATATTACATCTTTGTTCACTTCATCAGCAAACAAACCAGCCAACATGAAAGCAATTGTACACACATCATACGGACCACCGGAAGTTGCCAGCCTGCAAGAGGTTCCAAAGCCTATTCCAAAGGACAATGAAATATTAGTCAAGGTGTATGCTTCCACCGTCAACAGGACAGATGCCGGCTTTCGCAGTGCGGAATATTTTATTTCCCGGTTCTGGAGCGGTTTGTTTAATCCTAAGTTCCAGACGTTGGGTTGTGAATTTGCCGGTGTAGTGGAAGATGCAGGTAAGTTGGTCACGGAATTCAAAAAGGGCGATAAGGTCTTTGGATTCAATGACAAATCCTTTGGTGGCCATGGGGAGTATCTGACGATCGCTGAGCAAGCAGCGGTGACCTTGATGCCTGATGGCTTGAGTTTTACGGAAGCTGCTCCCATTACCGAAGGTGCACATTATGCCATGAATACCATCAAGGCTGCAAAAGTGGAGAAGGGACAGCAGGTGATGGTCTACGGAGCGACAGGCGCTATCGGATCTGCCGCCGTTCAGCTGCTCAGGCATTTCGGGGCGATAGTCACAGCGGTGTGTAATACTAAAAACGTAGAGCTGGTAAAATCCCTTGGAGCAGATACGGTCATTGATTATCAGACTCAAGACTTCACGAAAACGGATATGCGATTTCACTTCATCTTTGACGCGGTAGGCAAGAGTTCATTTAAGCAATGCAAGCCTTTACTAACAGACAAGGGAGTGTATATATCTACGGAGTTAGGAAAAAACGGAGAGAATATATTTTATGCCCTTATTACACCGCTACTTGGAGGTAAGCGTGTTTTGTTTCCAATACCGGTGATCGATAAGGATGAAGTCATATTT
>DATHZY010000472.1:0-4115 GCA_035458325.1 Saprospiraceae bacterium
AATCGGAGGTCCAATCACTCCATTATTTACAGACTCCGTCCCGGATTGGCTGCCTGAAGGTTTCGGACATTTCAATATGCCCTATGAGCAGGTGACAGCGATTGATACCGGGTTTATTCGTGGAGGATGCCTGATGGTCAAAAGAGAGGTGCTAGAAAAACTTAACGGGTTCAATCCTGCACTGGGTGTGCGTGGCAAAGAGCTTCATTATGGTGAAGAAATCGAATTGCAGGTGCGTATGCGAAAGGCAGGATTTAGTTTAGCTTACGCCCCCACATTGCGCACTGATCATTATGTGCGTACAGATAAACTCACCCTGACCTGGGTACTCAGATCTGAGTATGCACGGCGTAGAGATAAGATGTCTTTTGAACCTGTTTCCTTTCCCCTGGCAACCATGCATCTTTTTCGGACAATACTGGGCCGTCTGCTATGGACGCCGGTCTACCTTTATCACCTGGTTACTTCGAAATCATATCCGGTACAAAGGGCATTATACGATATTTTTAAACCTATAGCTTATCGAACCGGAGAGTGGGTGGGCGTACTGATGTATACATTCGCACCGAGGCCATAATGGAATTAATAGTTAATATCGGATCCTTAGAGATGAAGCCGTTTTAAAATTATTTGGATTTTCGATTTTATAAAATCCGTTTGATTCCGGTTTAAACGGAGCGCTGGAGAATGGCATCAATCATGGCTATCGTTTTCGCACGTAATCCGGACTTATGTTTTTCAAAATCCAGTGGGCCGGGAGCCCAGTTAATCTGCTGCATGAAACGGTATCGCAGGCTAAAGTATAGGTCCCCATAATACATCCACAAGGGGAGGAGCCGCAATTTTCTCAGCCATTTTTTCAGCCAGGCCGGGCGCGTGAAATAATAGGGGTACATGGGTAAACCAATCTGTGTAGCCGTGCTTGCCCTTGGATCTTCCGGATGGAAAAAGAATACAACAGGAATTCCCATGGCACTGCATGTTAAAGCCGCATGCAATCGGGTCGTGATGACCAAAGAAGCCTTTGTCCGGTATTGGTTCAACAGATCATTGACGGCCTTTTCACGGATGTCGGGATTACCATTAAATCTATGCGTGAGGACCATGGCACCCTTTTTTATTGAAGCAGGAATAAGGTGATTGATCCTTTCCGAATCCACCAAAATAACTTTACCGGTCTCGGGTTCCATTTCTCTTTTCTCAAATGTAGTGGTCAGGCAACCACTGAAAAAGGCTTCTACACCCCACTGTTGCAGCGTTTTCATCGTAAACAGGTCACGGCAGCCGATAGGGCCACGGGATTTCAGATAGGCGACACAATGAGGCTGGGAAAAGTGACTGACGGCCGTCGGGGCAATATGAAATCCGATAAATACGGGTATAAAACAGGATGCAGGCGGAAATGCATTTTCCGGATGAACGGCCCACCATGCATTCATCAGGAGGATATAGTCAACTTCACTTTGCTGAAGCGCCAGGGTATCCCTGTCAAATGAACGGACCGGAGGAGGTAAAAATGGTAGTGTGGCAATAGATTGAAGATCATCTCCCAGATTGGAGGTGGAGTACGATAATAAAGCGGACCGGATTTGGGACATATATTAACGATTCAAGGGTTAATCCGTTTTAAGCACCCAGGTGTAGTCAGACAAAAAGCCCTTATGGACTGGCGGTAACTTACCGGTTTCATAATACATACCTTGATCTACGTTTATCGTCAATGCGTTGATGACTTCATCGGATAATTGGTTTTGGACAAAGATCGTTGTGCTGAGATGGTACGCGCCTTTATTGAGCGGAAATTTCGGGAAGATGCAATCAATTGTTGCTTTTCCTTTTAAGGCGGCTATTGAACTTCCACTAATACTATTTTTACAAAAGCACCATAGGTGACCAAAAGAATCAAAGAGCTCGATTTTCACTTCCACATTCCTCGATTCTAACTCATTTGAATGAAGGTCAAGACGAAAAATCACCTTTTGACCTGCGCTGATGACTGGAAGGTTTTGTTCATGCTCATCCAGCACCATGACGGAATTCAACTTTACCTTTCCGGACCCTTTCCGGTCTTTCCTTTCGCCAATAGAAACCTGGCTTGCCTGGTCTACAGCATCAAGGTACGTTTGAATAATAGTATCAATAGGGCCATTATTGATCATCGTTCCACCGGAAAGGTATATGCCCTGGTTACATAGTTGTTTGAGATGGGTCATCTGATGACTGACCATGATGATCGTCCGGCCCTGGCCGGAAACATCCAGGAGTTTTTCCATACACTTGTTCCGGAATTCCTGATCACCTACGGCCAGGACTTCATCAATAAGCAGGATATCGGGCTCCAGATGAGAGGCCACCGAAAAAGCCAGCCGGACATACATACCTGACGAGTAATGCTTGACAGGTGTATCGAGGAAGTCTTCAAGCCCTGAAAAGGCGACGATGCTATCGAGTTTTCGCCCTACCTCCTCACGCTTCATGCCGATGATTGCGCCATTGAGAAAGATGTTTTCTCTACCGGTGAGTTCAGGATGAAACCCGGTACCGACTTCAAGCATTGAAGAGAGGGTGCCATGGATCGTGATGCGTCCTTTCGAGGGGTAGGTGATGCGGGAAAGGAGTTTAAGTAATGTTGATTTTCCTGCCCCATTGGGCCCGATGATACCGACGACATCTCCTTGTTGAATGGTCAGGTTGATATCTTTCAGCGCATCAAATTCTTCTTTTTCTTTTCCCGGTCCTGACCACCACGAAGCCATACTGCTGCGGATATCACCACGCCGTACTTTTCCACGTTGGTAGGTTTTAGAGACATGCTCCAGGGTGATGGCCGCTTTATTCATTACTCCCTTGGTTATATGATATCAGCGATATATTGATCCATGCGAAGGAAATACCAAATGCCTCCAACCAGGATCATCAGAATCACTACCAGTGAAATCCATATGGAACTGACATCTAAAGGCGTATTGAAAAGGGCCCAACGAAAACCTTCGATGATGCCGGTGAGTGGGTTCAGGTTGAAAGCCCATTTATAAGGTTGCGGAACTAGGGAAGCCCCATAGGCAATCGGACTCAGAAACATACCTATGCGAAGGATCAAGGGCAGGATGTGGGTAAAGTCCCTAAAGCGGATCGTCAGCGCGGCGATCCAAACCCCAAAGGCAATACCTGCCATAATCGCCATGATCGTGAACGGGATGATCATGATCGCCTGCCAGCTGAAAGGAATGCCATATACGATCATCATCGCTGCCAGCATCATGATGACGATCACAAGATCTATCAGTGCACTGATCGATTTGGACAATGGAATAATCAATCTCGGGAAATAAACTTTCTTGACAAGAGATTGAGCACCTATGACAGAACTACCCGCCTCGCCCACAACGCGTGAGAAGTAATTCCATGAACAAAGACCAGCCATGGAAAATAAAAGCGGAGGTACTCCCTGTGTGTCCACCTTGACGACAACTCCAAAAACAAAATACAGAAGCAGAACAGATATGATGGGATTGAGGATAGCCCATGCTATGCCTAGAAATGTCTGGGCATACCTGACACGCACATCCCGGTAGCTAAGCATCCGGAGCATATCCCGGTACTGCCAGCACTCGATGATCTTACGCCAGTATTGGACAGGCGAACCAGCCTCGATGATTGTCGTTATAGCCATACCAATGAGCCCTAAGGTACATGTATTTAGGCCTAATATAAGGACGTAGTTATCTGACCAGGATCATTTTACCCCAACCCTTCGGATTATAATCACTATCGCCATACGGATCATAGCGTTTATAATCGTCATTGTTTTCATCCCTGGCGACCAGCCGGTAGAGATAGATACCCGCAGCGATTTCACTGCCATATTGATCAGTTCCATCCCAGGTATAGGACGTCATGTGGGTTCCGGGAGCAAGCGGCCCTAATTCATCCTGGGTGATTTCACGCACCAGCACACCGGTGATAGACAGGATTTCAATTTTATAGAAGACGGGTGAGCCCGGGCCGGTCAACGTATAGATAAACCGGGTGGAACTACTGAATGGATTCGGATAATTGTAGATATACGAGACCGCCTTCCCATTGATCACTTCAAATGAAACCATATAATCATT
>DATHZY010000473.1:0-4515 GCA_035458325.1 Saprospiraceae bacterium
ATCCATTGGTATAGCTGGATACTGCCCCAGGCATATTGTTGTTGCTGTGGATTAGCGTCCGAAATCCTGGCGCTGGTTTTCAATCTGTCGCCAGACAATTGCAGATCCGGAAAGGTGGCGAAGTTTTCTTTTGTAAAAAGATAAATGTCAGCTGTCCTTGCCTTAGTGACTTGTCTGCTATGTTCAAAAGGAGATAGGACATAAGCAGAATCCATAGTAAATCCGGTTGGATTAAACCAGGTATATCCGGCAGATTTATCTGCGTCATTCTTTACATGGATAAGCCATGGCTCGGATGGGGAAAGAAATTTTTCTTCCGCATCCGCCTTAATGTATCGATGTACTAATTTCTGTTCTCTTCCTTTTGTCAGTGCCACCGGAGCTTTAGCACTTTCACCTGTCCATGCCCACATATCATATCGATCATACACGATCAGCGATTGATCATCCTTGATCCAACCTGCAATGCCATAGCTGTTAGGATGCGTCGGTACATCATTTTCTTCATCGTAGAAGGAAGGCAATCCATCACGCTTCATCAGCGAAAAGGTGCCGGTGGCAAACTGGTAGGTCCACCAGGTACTGTCAATGTCACTGTAGCCGTAGGCGAATTTATCTCCCGGAGATATTCTCGGATTGGTCAGCATGCCTTTGCGAAACGGTATGACTGCACCGGTCAGGAGATCTACTTTCGCTAAATCTTTTCGTGCATCACCTGTCCAGGAAGATTCTTTCAGATATGGTTGATCGGTGTACACCAATACAAATCGTCCATTACGATCAGGTGTAAATACGGCTGATTCCCATGCCGGGGAACAAACAGCTGTATGTTGCTTAGACTGCGTGTCATACACATACGTATACGATCTCTTTTCTTCCTGCGCTTTTTTTACGTTTTGTACCGGATAGATTTCTTTGTCATCGGTAGTCCAGATTTCTACATCTACGATTTCATCAGGGAGTAGGGTAGTGTCTTTGATTACAGGCAAAGGTGCACGACCGTAGAAAAGATATTTGCCATCCTCACTCCAGCGAGGCTCTGCATGTTGGCTGACAAGTGGTAGAGTGCTTTTGTTTTTTGAGGCAATAACTGTAGCACTATCAGTCCTGAAATCGTAGTAATAAAGTTCCCACGGTTGCACCTGGGCCTTAGTAGTATCCGGATTGCCCAGGAAAGCGAACTGATTTCCATCTATGGCCAGGGATAGTTTAGCATATTCCGCTTTTTGTTTCTTGATATACTGCCATTCATGGTTTGACCAGAAAGCCACACCTGCTGTTTCGGTTGAATCACTTGATGCTGTGACGGCCAGCAACATCGCCGCCTTTTCGGCCCACACAAATTCCTTTACATTCTTCAGCGTATCCTCTAGTCCGGTGGAGAGCTGTCTGACAATCAAGTGAACTATCTCTTTCTTAGACTTCTTCTTTTCCTTGGTTGAATCTGTTGGCATAGCCTGAGGCTTGACGCTATACGCCAGCCAGTCGCCTTTCTTTGCAGGATATTTGTACTCCGTTACATTCGGTATCCGAAGGATGCTACCCGCTACACCGGAGGTGATAAACAACGTATCAGCAGGCCATTCCTTCTTGTCCACTTTTTTCCTTTCAAGTGCCCTGAGGCTATCGCGGTGAGGAGTGATCAGGCCAAATATGAACTTGCCATCATAGTCGATGTTTGATTTGCTGACCCTTTGGATCTGACTTGTTGCCGTGGTAGTGGCATCATAGATTTTGAGCGTAGGATTGCCTTCACCAGGCACCACCCGGTAAGTGACGATCCTTCCATCAGTAGCTATCTGCCTGTCCTGGATCGTGTTCCAAATCAGGAAGTCATTATGGTCAAGCATCCTGAGTTCCGAATCCTGCGCCTGCAGGTAAAATGAACAGAAGAGTAAAAGTAAAAGTGTGGTATGTTTCATAATTCAGCTGTAATGAAGAGGCTAATATATCCAAATGTCCGTCAACCACCAGCCGTAGCCAGAGCGCCATCGTCGGGGGCGTATTGCATCCGCCCCCAACCCATTGCCGTTGGATGGCGTTCTCGCCGCCAACCACCGAGATACCGAATGTGGTTACAGGAGCGCCGCAGTGAGCGAAGCCGAACTGTTTGCTCCTGCAACCACCCTGATACCCAAAGTTTTTCCTGAACTTTGCCCCACAAATAATAAAGAACCGGCCCTATGTTACGAATTGCCATGATCGCCCACGATGGAAAGAAAGCCGATCTGGTCTCTTTCCTCCTGCATAACAAGGAGTTATTCAAGTCCTCTCAGCTGATCGCTACAGCCACGACAGGCTCATTTTTAGAGAAAGCCGGCTTTAAAGTCACTAAAGTCCTCTCTGGCCCAAGTGGCGGGGATGCCCAGATTGGCGCCAAAGTGGCCAATGGAGAGGTAGATTTTGTTTTCTTCTTCCGCGATCCGCTGGGTAAGCACCCGCATGAACCGGATGTACAGATGCTCATGAGGTTGTGTGATGTACACAATATTCCGCTGGCTACAAATCCGGCATCAGCAGAGTATTTATTGAAGGGCATGATTGCCGACGAGCATACGGATATATGACGTATGAGGATTACAAGGCGGTAGCAGACAATATTCCAAAGGAACCGGGTGTATATCGTTTCCTCAATGGAGAAGGGACGGTCATCTATGTAGGCAAGGCGAAAAGTCTGCGTAATCGCCTGGCTTCCTATTTCGGCGAACAAAAAAACCAGTATTTCAAGACACGGACGATGGTGCGCCAGGCACACCATTTTGAATTTACAATCGTCGAAAGCGAACAGGATGCCCTGTTGCTCGAGAATACGTTGATCAAACAAATTCAACCGCGATACAATGTCAATCTCAAGGATGATAAATCCTACACGTTTATCTGCATCAAGAATGAAAGGTTCCCGCGCGTTTTCCTGACCAGGAGAGTGATCCGTGATGGCTCAACTTATTTCGGTCCCTATACGTCCAAAGCAAAAGTCAGCGAGATACTGGAGATTGTCAAGAAGATATTTCCTCTTCGCACCTGCCCGCTCTTGCTGACACCGCAGCCCATTGCCGCGAAGAAGTATAAGGTCTGCCTCGAATACCACATTAAGAATTGTCTCGGTCCTTGTGAAGGATTGGAATCAGAAGAATCATACAATGCCCGCATTGACCAGGTTCGCAATATCCTCAAAGGCCATTTTCGCGATGTGATCCAGCATCTCAAGAGACAGATGGAAACACACGCTTCCGAAATGGAGTTTGAAAAAGCCCAACAGATCAAGGAGAAATTAACCCTCTTCGAAGATTACCAGGCTAAATCCACAGTGGTCAGCCAAATGGACCGTGACCTGGATGTGTTTAGCATAGCCACTGACGAAACACACGCTTATGTCAATTACCTGAAGGTTGTGCAGGGCGCCATCATCAACAGTTATACACAGGAGCTGCTGAAGAATCTCAATGAGGATGAGCACGAGTTACTCGCGTTCACTATAGATCGCCTGCGAGAAAAATTCAACAGCATCACCGAAGAAATTGTGGTTCCATTCAAAATGGAGCTCGTCGAACAAGGCCTGACACAAACCGTTCCGCAGCGTGGGGAGAAAAAAGAATTGCTGGATCTCTCCTTGAAGAATGTCAAATATTTCCTCCTGCAAAAGCAGAAGGAGAAAATGACCTATACGCAAAAGCAAACACCTGCCGAACGAATCCTACGCACCCTGCAACAGGATCTGCGCATGAATAGTTTGCCTATGCATATCGAATGTTTTGACAACAGTAATATCCAAGGCATCAACCCTGTTGCTTCATGTGTGGTGTTTAGAAATGCAAAACCAGCAAAACGAGATTACCGTCATTTCCATGTAAAGACGGTCGAGGGTCCTGATGACTTTGCCTCCATGCGTGAAATAGTGGAGCGTCGTTACAAACGTATGATGGAGGAGAATCAACCCTTACCTGACCTTGTCGTTATTGACGGAGGTAAAGGCCAACTCAGCGCAGCCATGGAGTCAATTGACGCTCTTGGCATCCGGGATCGTATGACCGTCGTCGGCATCGCTAAGAAGTTGGAAGAAATTTATTTTCCTGAGGATTCGATCCCGCTCTACATCGACAAGAAATCCGAATCGCTTCGCCTCATCCAACAGATCCGCAATGAAGCACACCGCTTTGCCATCACCTTCCACCGGAATACAAGAAGTAAAGGATTCGCCAGCACAGAACTCACCGGCATCAAAGGAGTAGGGGAGAAAACCGCCGAAAAACTCCTTAAACATTTCGGTTCCGTAAAGAAACTCAAGGAAGCCCCACAGGATGAAGTGGTCAAGCTCATCGGCCCGTCCGCCGCTGCTAAGTTATTTGCCTCCCCCGCATTCGCAAAACCACAAAACGAAAGTGAATAACTTTTTACCGCAAAAACTGACTGCTCGTTTAAGTCTCTGACTTAAATGCCATATGCTTTGCGTCTCCAGACGCTAGAGTCAGGTCATCTTCATCTCTCACTCTCTCACTCTCTCACTCTCTCACTCTC
>DATHZY010000474.1:0-3005 GCA_035458325.1 Saprospiraceae bacterium
CATGGACCAGCTCACTCCAGCCGAAAAGGCTGAGGTGGAGGGGTATTTGGCGTCCTATCCAGAGCTGAAGACTGACCTCTATGAGATCGGGCGCAGCCTTGAACTCCTTGCTATGAGTGCTGCCAGACCTGCACCCCCTGGATTGAAGGACAAAATCCTGAACGACATCAGAAATAGTGCACCAAAAGATTTGCCTTCACCTAACAAAACGATCCAAGGTGGATTTGGCGCACTGCGTGCTATTGCCGCACTTTTAGGACTTGGAGTACTTCTGTTTGGATACATGTTCTGGCAAAAAAATACGGCCTTGAAAGCCTTGCAAGGAGAGTACTCGATGTTCCGCGATTCTTGTGACCAGAATACCACCCAACTGACCTCCCAACTAGAAATTTTAAGGCAACTGACATTTCCTGATAACAGGATCATCCCATTCCAGGCGACTCCGGGATTTGCCTCCACCGATCTCTACCTGCATTACAATGCGGTGACAAAACGCAACTTCATCCAGGTGCGCAACCTACCTTCATTAGCTGCAAATCAATCTTTCCAGTTGTGGTCCTTAAAACCTGACCAGGCACCGGCGCCACTCACTGTTTTTGACATACCGTCAAATGGTTTGATCGAGGTTGCTTTTGAAGCAGGAACGGATACTTACGCGATTACGATTGAGCCAAAGGGAGGAAGGGAAACACCTACGCTGGAGAATCTGATCGGGACGGTGAGTGTAGCGGGCATATAAGTGAAAAATGAAGAGTGAAAAGTGAAAAGTGAAAAACACTTTGCGCCTTTGCGGCTTTGCGCGAGTTTAAAGAATAGCTTAGGCTAAGTGAAAATAGACAGCGGCTCTTGGTGATCTGACGACCCATTTCTCTTACTTTCTTACTCTCTTACTTTCTTACAGGTAGCAATAATATATTGTGATAGAAGAAGCAAACAACAATTAATCAACAATTGAAACAAGTAGAAATCAAACTGGCAACCGATCAAGATGTGGATAAACTGATTCCTGTCATGATCGAGCTGAGACCTCACCGAAGCCCAGCAGAGTTAAGGGAGATGATCTTAACTCAAATGAAAAATGGGTATCTGGTTGTATATGTCGGGGATGAAACGCAGGCTTTTGCGGTGGGCGGCTTCAGGACCATTGATTTTTTATTTAGTGGCAAAACCCTGTATGTGGATGACCTTGTGACGCATTCCAATCATCGGAAAAAAGGATATGCTGGGATGCTGATGAAATGGATGATTCAATATGCGAAAGACCATAACTATGATCATTTTTCACTTGATTCAGGACATCAGCGGAAAGATGCGCATCGGCTATACCTCAATCATGGCCTGGAAATCACGGCACATCATTTTGGCAAGGATGTCAAGGATTTGAAATAGTCTTTTTTTGAAAACCTACACTCGTAAAATTCAAATTAACGATTCATCCGACCCTTTATCCGCTGCCCAATCTAACTGAATAGCCTTACTCGCATCGTATTTAAAGCTCCGCCTGTGTTCAGGGGTAAGTCCTAGTTTACCAATGACTGCCCTATGTATTTCCGTAGGATATCCTTTGTTTTGATTCCAGCCATACTCCGGATAATATCCATGCAGGTATTGCATGTACTCATCACGATGGGTTTTAGCCAGAATAGAAGCTGCGGCTATTGATCTGAATTTTGCATCACCCTGGATAATACACTTATGATAGATCGTTTCGTAAGGATAAAAGCGATTTCCATCGACAAGGATGTAATCGGGTTTTTCAGATAGCATTCGCAGTGCATTGTGCATAGCCTGTATCGATGCCCTGAGGATATTGATCCTGTCAATCACCTTTGCTTCGACATGCGCTACGGCCCAGGCGATGGCTTTTTTTTCAATAATCTCCCGCATCCGTTCACGGTCTGCATGGGAGACTTGCTTCGAGTCATTCAGGCCGGGGCACCTGAAACCCTCCGGAAGGATCACGGCGGCAGCAAACACAGGTCCGGCCAGACAACCGCGTCCGGCTTCATCGCAACCGGCTTCAAGGCGTCCTTTTTCCAGATATGGTTTCAGTTTGCTCACCAGAGCAAGATTAGCGTTTTTCGCCCGATTTTGGGTGAGCTACATGCTGATAACCTTGATTTCGACCCTGCGGTTTTGACCACGCCCCAGCGACGTGAAGTTAGAACTTATAGGTTGTGTACTCCCGAAGCCTGAAGAGCTCAGCCTTTCCTTTTTAATCCCCTTTTTCACCAGCCAGTTGACTACTGCTTCAGATCGACGGATGGAAAGTTGTTTATTGTATTCCGAGCTTCCTACATTATCGGTGTGCCCTATGATTTCCACATGCATGGTGGGGTACTTATTTAAAAAGGCCAGGAGCTGGTCCAGTTGGATCAAAGCCCTCGGCATAAAATCGGTCCGATCGTGTTCGAAGTAAATGCGACTCAGCGAAACGATCTCTCCGGGTCTCGGTATGAAATTAGCCAGCGTGGAATCCATTGGTGGAGGGATGATGACCGGGGGTATCTTAAATAAGCGGACTTCATCCAGGTAATAATACCCATAGCGTAAATCACCCCTGAAAGGCATTTTTACCAGGCTTTCTTCATCCGTTTTGAAATTGCCGATAATCAGGAAGGACGATGATTTTTCAGCGACAAACTGGCCGGTCCATCGGTACCATTTCCCGTCGGAGGGTAGGAATTTGTCGAGGGACAGAATGGGGTCTTTCAGGATCGGATCATGTGCGCCTTCTTCGATTTCGTGTTCGCTAAACCAGAGGCCAATATTCCTGACCATCACAGATTTCTGCAGGTGGGCCAGCATGCAGGTGAAGCCATAGCGCTGGCCTGGGACGAGGGGTTCGGTGAGTTGGACTTGCACATATTCGCGGCAATGCGGTTTGCCTTTGTCGCACCCATATACGGTGATCCCCGCGTAGGAGGATCCTTGGTATGCCTTCACTTTTCCAAACCCGACGGCTGACCATGTTTTGGGGATCTGCACTTTGGGGCCATAGATAT
>DATHZY010000475.1:0-2499 GCA_035458325.1 Saprospiraceae bacterium
AAAAGCAACGGATCTCTTTGGCACCATATCCAGCGCTTCCCGGCAAGCGATGGACCTGATGAGTGATATCGTATGGTCGATCAATCCTAAAAATGATAAAATGGAAATGATCATCACCCGGATGAGACAATATGCTTCCGAAACCTTAGAAGCTGCGCAGATTTCATTCAGCCTGGAGGTTGATGAAGATAGCTATGCACTAAGCCTCCCCATCGAACAACGAAAAGAATTTTATCTGATCTTCAAGGAAGCTGTTAATAATCTCGCTAAATATTCCAAAGCTACCAGGGCACAAATTCAAATTGAAACCCGAAAACCGGAACTCATCCTAAAGATCATTGACAACGGAATTGGATTTGATCCCCATATCCCATACTCCGGAAACGGATTAAAAAATATGCGCACCCGTGCTTCACAAATCAAGGGAATACTGCACATACAGGCCACACCGGGAAACGGAACAACGGTTCAACTGATATTACCCCTCACCCCATAATCATGGTATTGTAACACCCTTGATGCAGATGTACTTTTAATCATCCAAATGCTATGACCTCCATGCCTATCGGAATTGTGATCTATGAAGACAATATTTTCCTCCGCCACAGCATTTCGGAGCTGATCGATTCATGTGAAGCATTTGTGCTGAAAGGAGCTTATGAAAACTGCGATCATGTCTCCCTGGATATGGAAACACTTCATCCAGAGGTTGTATTGATGGACATTGAAATGTCCGGCACCAACGGACTACAAGGCCTGCGCATCATCAAGACAAAATATCCCCAGGTGCATGTGATCATGCTGACGGTCTTTGAGGACAATGATTCTGTATTTGAAGCTATCCAGGCAGGCGCTTCCGGATATCTGCTCAAGAAGACACCCCATGAAAAAATACAAGATGCTATCCTGGACGTGGTCCATGGTGGTGCTCCCATGACTTCTTCCATTGCCAGAAAAGTGCTCGATTTATTTCCAAAGACGGCAAGCCCCAGTGAAGAACTGGACAAATTGGCTCCACGCGAACAGGAAGTGTTGCACTTACTGGTGTCAGGACATAGCTATAAAATGATCGCCGATAAATGTGGCATTGCGCTGGAGACCGTACGATCTCATATCAAGCGCATCTATGAAAAGCTTCAGGTGCATTCAGCTACCGAAGCGGCCAATAAGGCATTTCCGCAAGTGCGTAAATGAACCTGCCAATGCCATAGTGCATACCAATGCTCATGTGCCCAATCTCCTTTCGCCGTTGTGCCCTTCCATGACCATTATCTACGCGCATGAGGGCTCGTCAAACCTTATCCCATGATTATGGTATTGATGCATCCTGAATAACCGGTGAAATTTGTATTGTGATTTGGAAAGAATAGCGTTGGTAAAATTCCCCACACTGTTCCTGGTCATCAATCTAATGGTCATCTTGTATTCTATAACTTAACAATTTAAAGTATCATGAAACCACTTCTTATTCAAATCAGGAGGATAACCCTCCTTGCCACTATTCTGATCATATCAGGTCTGTCGGCCACTGCTCAAAGTGATGAGTATAAAAAAACCATGAAAGAAATTGAAGATCAGTTTGGTAGTGTACCAGAGATGTTCAAGGTCTATCCTGAATATGCCCTGGCTGGCGCCTGGCAAAATTTTAAAACCATGAGCAGCCCCGAATCACCACTCCCTCCAAAGTACCGTGAATTGCTCCAACTTGCCGTAGCTTCACAGATTCCATGCCAATACTGCATTTATTTTCATACGACGATGGCGCTGGCATCCGGTGCAACGCAAGCAGAAATCGAAGATGCCATTGCGCAAGGTGCGCAAACCCGCCAATGGAGCATGATCCTGCAAGGCAACCAGATAAACTTTGAAACCTTCAAAGCTGAGTTGGATGGCTTGATGAAAAGCATGGCTGCAAAGGACACAAAGAAGTAATCTGAAGCTAAAACAAATAACCACTTCCGTAAACAGGGATGGCAGGCCTTATCGCATAAGGATGGATGAAATCTTCTTCATGTTGCAGGGCACCGTTTTACGTAATGTATAAAAGTGTTCCTGAGATTATCTTACATCATCGTCTATCCCTGTTTTTCTTTTCCTGATTAAACCAGTCATTTTCATCACACCATTCATGAAAAAACCTGCTTTCTTACTGGCGACTATATTTGTGATCCTGCTATTTCCGAATGCGGGAATAAGGGCACAATCTAATGTAGGAATTGGCACGACCAATCCATCATTTCTCCTGGATGTGCAAAGTGACCCCACCAGTACTGCATTGACCAACTTCCTATCAAAAGTGAATTACAGTGGAATGGTGAGTATAAAAGCAATTGAAGGAATATCTATTCCTGCGAGTGGATATGGAATTGGCGCGGCACTCTCCGGAGGACTAAAAGGTGTGGATGCTTATGGTGTAGGAGGAAGTAATACCGGCAGCGTATACGGTGTGTATGGAAATGCATCAGGAACAGCAGGTGCGAGGTTTGGTGTATACGGCAC
>DATHZY010000476.1:0-2598 GCA_035458325.1 Saprospiraceae bacterium
GGATGATGTCTGCATCTGAGCCGAGGTCAACGATCTCACCGACCTTGGAGATACCTTCACCAAACATGATGTCGAATTCAGCGACACGGAATGGGGGTGCCAGTTTATTCTTGACAACTTTCACTTTCACATGATTACCGACCATATTACCGTCACGGTCCTTGAGTGCGGCTCCATTGCGGCGGATATCCAGTCGCAGGGAGGCATAGAACTTCAGGGCGTTACCACCGGTAGTCGTTTCGGGGTTACCGAACATGACCCCAATTTTTTCACGGAGCTGGTTGATGAATATGCAGCAGCAGCCTGTGCGGCCGATGGTAGCAGTGAGCTTACGCATGGCCTGGGACATAAGGCGTGCCTGGAGGCCCATTTTGGAATCTCCCATTTCGCCTTCGATTTCGGCCTTGGGTACGAGGGCGGCTACGGAGTCAATTACAATTATATCGATGGCGCCTGAGCGAATCAGGTTTTCTGCTATTTCAAGGGCCTGCTCTCCGTTGTCTGGCTGGGAGATCAGAAGGTTTTCACAATCTACGCCCAATGACTCTGCATAGAAGCGGTCAAAGGCATGCTCTGCATCAATAAAGGCTGCGAGACCACCTTGCTTCTGGCATTCAGCGATGGCGTGGATGGCCAGGGTGGTTTTACCGGAAGATTCAGGACCGTAGATTTCTACCACACGTCCTCTTGGGAAACCACCGATACCGATGGCGAGGTCCAGGGATACTGATCCTGAGGGGATCACTTCCACTTCGACGACTTGTTTGTCGCCGAGCTTCATGATAGTGCCCTTACCATATGTTTTTTCTAAGCGATCTACTGTGAGTTGGAGGGCTTTCAACCGGGCATCGCGTTCCTTTTCTGATGACATTTTTAAAGAATTTTGGATTAGTAAATATAGTCGTTTCGGCTTATATGTCGAGGACAAATATACAGACATATTTTGACTATTTTCTCGTCATCATAAAATATTTTTAATTATTTTTGTGGCGAATAATGAGATTGAGTACGAAAAAAGGCCCCGAACATGTCGGGGCCTTTTTCTTTAATTGACTGAAGATCAGATAGATCAGCTTGCAGAAACCGGCGCGGATGAGGCGCTGTACCCCAGAATGCGGTTGATCACCATCTCAGATGGAGAAAACCTGTCTTTTCCCAGGGCCTCTTTTCCCTTCTTCAGGGTTTCTAAGGTTCTTGCAATCTGGGGAACGGTCTGAGCCAACTCCAGCAGCATATCAGATTCTGCCTTTGTCGTCTCACCATATACCAGTCTTGTCAATTGTAGTTGGGTAAATTCTTGCTTCATACTCAGTATTTTATACACCCATAATAACATAGGTGAAATACTGATTATTGTGCCCTGGTCAGAAAAAATGTAACAATAAGACGGAATTGTATAACGGAAAGGTTGGGTGAAGGTGTAAGAGAGTGAGAGAGTGAGAGAGTAAGAGGGTAAGAGGGTGAATTTCACTTTCGCGTAAGGAGACGCGAGAGATATTGCATTCAAGTCAGAGACTTGAACTAGCGTTGTTTTTTTTATTTAGAACAGACTGCTTCAGACCGCGGCGAATTCAGCTAATTCACGCCGATTTTCGCTAATTTGATTGTCCTTTAAAAAACTGCTAACTGCTAACTGCTAACTGCTAACTGCTAACTGCTTTTTTATGGGCCCTATACATCGCCACCGTCTCCGCATCCGGAATCGAAATCTGCCTTTCAAAGCTTACTTCAAAAGCCACCATGGTATTGGTACCCTCAATGCCTGGAATGGCTTGCAGCTTATCATGCACTATATCCTGCAGATGGCGGTTGTTGACCGCATAGACGCGGACCATCAGATCGTATCGGCCCATGATGCTGATGCAACTCACCACCTCCGGGATTTTTTTCAAGGATTCGATGATGGAATTTATTTCATTTGATTCCTTGGCAATGATCAGGACAAAAGCGGTAGTGTCATAGCCGGCATGTTCGGGTGAAACGAGGAAGACCGGCTTTTTGAGGATACCCTGGTCCTTGAGTTTTTTCACCCGCTGATGTACGAGGGTGTTAGAGGACCCGATTTCATCGGCCAGGGTCGAATAGGCAAGGCGCCCATCCTCCATCAGCGCCTCCAGGATGCGGATATCGGTGCTGTCAATTTGATTTTCAAGAGCCTGATTCATATCAAAATATTTTTTGAATTTATTTAAAATAATACCATTAAAAGCATTTTGACACCAAATATACTCATATGAAACAAATTACACTCCAAAAGCATTAATATTGATGTAATTAAACAAATGAGCTATGGCTATTTCAGCTGTATTATCTGTAACCATGATCCTGTTTTCGGTGATTGACATCATCGGATCCTTACCGATCATCCTGGACCTTAAAAAGCGTGGAGTGAATATTCACGCTTCAACTGCTACGATCACCGCAGGTATCCTGATGGTGGCCTTCCTCTTCTTTGGGGTAGCCATCCTGGGCTTGTTTCATGTAGAAGTCAGTTCGTTCGCCCTGGCCGGATCGCTGATTATCTTCTTCATCGGATTGGAGATGGTATTGGGGATTCATTTCTTCAAATCGGATACTTCCGAAAGTTCATCGGGTAGT
>DATHZY010000477.1:0-2715 GCA_035458325.1 Saprospiraceae bacterium
ACATTGATCGATTATGAATGCCTGGAGCACCACGATGGAACACGAATTATCGGGTTCGGGTTTTTTGCCGGCATTGTTGGTGCTCATAACGGGATCATGTCTTACGGGAACAGGACGGGATTGTACGAACTAGGCAGGGTATATAAGGTGAAAAGCTTCCGCGAGCTGATCCATACTTACTTCGGCCTTAAACTTCCCAATATCAAAGTTGCTGTGACTGGCTCAGGCAGGGTTGCACATGGCGTTCTGGAGATCATGAACCTCCTGGGACTGCATGAGGTGGAACCGGATGAATTTCTTTCAAGGGATTTCGAGTATCCGGTCTACGTACAGTTGAAAGGTGCTGATCTATATGCGCATAAAGAGACCGGATCATATTCCCGCGAGCATTTTCACGAACACGCCCACCAATACCGGTCATTATTTCTTCCCTACGCGCACCAGGCAGATATCCTGATGAATGGAGTATACTGGGATCATCATATTCCAAGGCTTTTTGAAAAGCAAGATATCAGGGATCCAAAATTCAGACTCTCTACCATTGCAGATATTACGGACGATGCCAACGGGTCTGTACCCATTAACCTGGGCGATCAAAACATCGCAGATCCTATTTATGGGGTAGACCGACAAAGTTTTGAAAAAACTGCTCCCTATTTACGGGGTTCTATCGATGTGATGGCTGTGGGGAATCTTCCCAACGAATTGCCAAGGGATGCGTCAAGGTATTTTGGAGAACAACTCATTAAGTTCATCTTACCACAATTAACGGGTAAGGAAGATGGGAGAGACGTGATTGATCGGGCTACCATCGTTCAAAATGGAAAACTGACCGAACTCTATTCCTATATGCAGGATTATGCCTATTCAGAAAAATAGGTAATAGTCGCGCAGCAGATCGATGAATGCATCTGAATACGATCCATCTTCATTCCTGATCTCCAGGCTTTCCTCAATAACAGTGCTTTCACTTTTGGAAAACGTAATCATGCATCTGCCGGGATGATGATTTAGGGTATGCCTGACAGTTAGGATCCGTGCCGGATAAAAAGAATGTGTTGCTGCTAAGCCAAGTATTTCTTCTTTTCGGGCATAGGGCAGGAGTATGCTGAAGATACCAGTTGTTGTAAGCAGGTTTGAAGCAATGCCCGTAAGTTCCGTCAGGTTTAACTCGTGGCTCTGCCAGGCAATGTTTTTGGAATGGTCGGGTGATTGAAGCTGGTTGTCGTAGAATGGTGGATTGGAGATCAGCAAGTCGTATTTTTTCTCAAAGATGTAGCTCCTGGCATCGGCATGCAAAACAGAGAGTCTGCTACTCCATGGACTGGCCTGGATGTTTTCCTGAGCCTGTTTGGCACAATCTAATGCGATCTCGATTCCTTCGATCTCCGCCTCGAGTTTTTGCGCCAGCATCAGCATCAATAAACCTGTGCCTGATCCCACATCAAGCACCCGTTGTGCAGGGGTTGTGTGCATTGCCACCCATGCACCAAACAGGCACGCGTCGGTGCTGACTTTTTGTGAGCACTGGGATTGACTGATCTTGAATTGCTTGAATTCGAAATAATCGTTTGGCATGTTTATCTCGCTTCGGGGGAAATATCCAGGCTGGCAAAGTCTCCGGCCAGGTATTTATAATGTGCAGTGATGGCGATCATGGCAGCATTGTCTGTACAGTATTCGAATGGTGGTATATAGGTTCTGCAACTCATTTTGTCACCTAGTTCCCTGAACATCTGGCGAAGACCGGAATTGGCAGAAACACCACCTGCAATACACAGCTCTTTGATACCGGTTTGGAGGATGGCTTTT
This sequence comes from Saprospiraceae bacterium, assembly GCA_035458325.1. Lineage (GTDB taxonomy): Bacteria > Bacteroidota > Bacteroidia > Chitinophagales > Saprospiraceae > Opimibacter. The sequence goes on from DATHZY010000477.1 coordinate 1,813, forward strand.
TTCATTTTGCTGATCAGGATGCTGTTGATCCGGTACTGCACGGACGCGCAGATATCGGACAAGTTCTTTTCAACAAAGGCCGGGTCTTTTCTTGTTTGCTCCTGCAGGAAATACATGATGGCAGTTTTGATACCGGAGAAACTGAAATCCAGTCCGTCGATCTGGGGTTCAGGAAAACTATAACGCTTAGGGTCACCCGAAGAAGCATATTCATCAATTAAAGGACCACCGGGATAAGGAAGACCTATGAGCTTAGCTGATTTATCATAAGCTTCACCTGCCGCATCATCACGAGTTTGACCTATGATCTCCATGTCCAGGGGAGACCTGCACACAACGATCTGGGTATGTCCTCCGCTAACGGTCAGGCAAAGAAAAGGGAATGCCGGTTTGGGATCATTGATATAGTTGGCCAATACGTGGGCCTGCATATGATGTACAGCAATGAGCGGTACGTCCAGGGAAAGTGCCAGGGATTTGGCAAACCCTGCTCCAACAAGCAAGGCGCCGATCAGTCCTGGTGACCGGGTAAATGCAATGGCGTGCAGATCACTGGGTAGTATGGATGCCTGGTGAAGGGCGGCATCTACAACGGGCACAATATTCTGCATATGAGCCCTGCTGGCCAGCTCGGGAACAACACCACCATATTCCTGGTGGATCTGCTGTGTGGCAATGATGTTAGAAATAATAACGCCATCGGAACAAACAGATGCGCTGGTTTCATCGCATGATGTTTCGATGGCGAGTATATTGAGCGGCATGGCCGCTAAGGTAAGAAGCTTAGATGATTTATTTTGATCATCGGCTGACCATGAGATGTTGTTCCTGTGCTGTCGTAGCATACGCGCACTTTAGCACCTGATGCAAGAACAATATCTTCTTTTTCGATGTAGGGGTAAT
>DATHZY010000478.1:0-5942 GCA_035458325.1 Saprospiraceae bacterium
TTATTTTCCATGAAGTCCCTTCCTTCCCATCCTTCAATTCAATATGAATGGCATTGAGGGTGTCGCGGATTTTGTCAGAAGTAGGCCAGTCTTTGTTTTCACGCGCTTGCTGGCGCATCTCTATCACCAGTTGCATCAGCCCCTGCAATTGATCCATGTGATCATCGGCACCCGCTGCTGATTCATCAAAGAGACCGAAGACGACAAACAATAAATCACTAAAGCATTTCTTGAGTGCATCCAGCGCTTCCTGTCCGGCATCATCCGTCTTCAATTGTCCGTCGGCCAGTTTGTTGATGACTGTGCAGAGTTCAAACAACCTCGCCAGTGCTTTTGGTGCATTGAAGTCATCATTCATTTCATCAAATGCATCGCGAATGCCCTGGTGTATTTCAGTTGCGAGGGAGGAATCGCTTTTAGCGACAGACGTCGTGAGCCCCTTGAGCGTATTGTAGGTATCGACCAATCTTCTATATCCTTTTTCGGCTCCACTCAGGGAGGCGTCATTGAGATCAAGGGTGCTGGAGTAGTGTGCCTGCAGGAAGAAGAAGCGAAGTGACATCGGGGAATAGGCCTTGCTGATATGCGGACTGTCACCGGTAAATATCTGGACAGGCGTGATATTGTTGCCTTCGCTTTTTGACATTTTCTTGCCATTGAGAAGGAGCATGTTGCTATGGATCCAGTAATTAGCTGGTGTATTTCCGCAAGCGCCATAGCTCTGTGCTATTTCATTTTCGTGATGAGGAAACTTGAGGTCATTTCCTCCGCCATGTATGTCAAATCTTTCACCGAGATATTTTGTACTCATCACTGAGCATTCCAGGTGCCACCCTGGAAATCCATTGGACCATGGGGCATTCCAGCGCAGTAAGTGACGCTCGTCAGCTTTGATCCAGATGGCGAAATCAGATGGATGTCTTTTTTCATCCTGGTTTTTCAGGTCCCTGGTTTCGACTAACAGGTCTTCTACTTTCCTGCCGGATAATTTTCCATATACATCGGTCTCGCGAAGCAACCGGTTAGTATCAAAATACACACTGCCATTAGCCTCATAGGCATATCCCCGTTTGATGATTTCTTCTACCATCTCTATCTGCTCAAGGATGTGTCCTGTGGCTCTTGGCTCTATGCTCGGTTCGAGGTTGTTAAAGCGGCGCATGATCTCATGGAAGCCATTGGTATATTTCTGGACGATTTCCATGGGTTCCAGTTGCTCCAGCCTTGCTTTTTTACTGATTTTATCTTCGGCATTAGAGTCTACATCGCCCTCCAGGTGGCCTACATCCGTGATATTGCGGACGTAGCGCACCTTGTACCCCAGGTACATGAGGTACCGGTAGATGACATCAAAACTGACAAATGTCCGGCAGTTGCCGATGTGGACATCGTTATAAACGGTTGGACCACAGACATACATACCCACGCGACCCTCAATGATGGGAAGGAAAGGCTCTTTTGTACCGCTGATGCTGTTATAGATTTTAAGGCTCATAGCCGCAAAAATAAGCTATTGAAACGAGGAGATCAGGAACCGGAGGGGGAGTTGATACAAATTCCTGCACTGACAGGGTAGTGGTCACTGTAATGCAGGGAATGGGTATAGTGATCTTTAAACTCAATGGTCTCAGTTCCCAGCAGGTAATCTATTCTCAGCAGGGGCAGCTTACTTTCATAGGTTGTACTCAGGCCGGATCCACGTTCCTTAAAACTATCCTTGAGATCATCAGCCAGTATATGGTAGGTATTTGACAAAGGGGTGTCATTGACATCCCCGGCCAGAACAGACGGATAAGGTGATTTACTGAGATGCTCCCTGATTTTTTGGGCTTCAATAGCCCTCAGTTTTGTGGTTTGTTTATAGCGGCTGACGATGAAGCGGATATTCTGCCAGGTGTTTTCATTCTTGAGATCCATGTCCTGAATAAGCTCTTCGGTAGTGTTGGTGACCCTGTTTGATACCAGATGCATATTGTAGACTCTCAACGTACCCTGGGGGGTCTTGAGATCAGCCCACATACAACTCGGGCTGGTTTCCTCTCCCTTGAGTTCACCATGCTTCAGGACCGGATATCGGGATAATATCCAAAGTGAAGATTTGGGAGCATGAAGGCTATGATTCATTCCAAATCTTTTCGCAATAAGTTCCCCCTTGGCTGCTTCCTGCAGGCAAAGGATATCCGGGAATTCTGCAAGACTATTCAGTGCATTGTATAGGGAATCTATTTTCCCTTCAATGCCAGCCCCCTTTTTTACCGGGATCATCGAAAGGCCACGCATGTTATAGGACATCAGGTGGATTGATTCTTCGCACACTGTATCGCCTGATCCGAGAGTAAAGAGTTTTACATATCGGGTATGATTTGACAAACCGGCAACTATAGCTACAATTGAAAATGCGGCATACCAGCTTCTGAAGAATATCCATCCGGTAGCAAACAGGCCATTGACCAGCATGATAAAAGGATAGGTAAGGGCCAGCAGTGAAAGCCACCCCCATTTTTCAACAGAGACATAAGGGGTGATATAGGTGAGTATCAGAAGAAAGATGAAACAGCCATTGATCCCGAGGATCCACTTTTTCAGCAAACCTGTCTTCGGGTTACTTTTGGCTCGCGTCATGCAGAAATTTTTTATCCTCCTCACTCAGGTTATCAAAGCCTGATTGCTTGATTTTATCCAGGATGGCGTCAAGGCGTTCCTGGTCATCATCCACCGGGTGTTCGACCGGAATCGTGCTGTCTGATTTCTGATGGGTTGCCCGATGACGCACTTCCATGGTGACTTTACGCTTGACTGGCCTTGAGGGTGGACGAGCAGGTTTTTTAAATAGAGAAATCAGGCTTCGGAAGCCTCGGGTGAGATCAACACCCTGGCGCAACATGTGGACATAAAAGAAACCAAAGGCTGCTCCACCCAAATGAGCCATATGCCCTCCTACATTCTCCATATTGGCTATGCCAATGACATAAATGAGTAAGAGCCCGGCAACTATGTATTTGAGCCTAACATCTCCAATCAATAATAACCGCATCTGGTAATCAGGGGCTGTAATACCCGCAGCAGCTACGATACCCATGATGGCTGCGGATGCACCGTGTAGATTACTGCCCCCATCATAGATGAGTGGGGCGGTAAGCAAATAGACCAACGCTCCTGCCAATCCGGAAAACAGGTACAATGGCAACATCCGGTGATCACCCAGCAGATCTCCCGCTATCCTCCCAAACCAATACAGGATCATCATGTTAAAAAGCAGGTGGAAAAACCCTACGTGGGTAAACATATGGGTCAGGATCGTCCACGGATGCATGGCATCCCACACCAGGTCATCTGAAAGGAAAAGGTAATTCATCACTTCCCCAAATAACCCATGCTGAGGTTTAAAGCCTGCACTCAGGAGCAGGATCAACTGAAACAGTGTGATGGCCAGGAACAGACCTACATTGACAATGATCAACCGTGTGATCGTATTGCCTGACCGGAACTGGTATCTTATGTCGTTTAGGATCGAGTTGAACACTGTATCAAATGTAGGTCTTATCGTACAAAACGAATATACCTTGAATAAAGTTGGGATGAAGGGGTGGAACGGCGGAACGACGGAAGGGCGGAAGAGGCCTAAAGAGCTCATTAACTGAAGTTGGAAAATACTTAATTGCCCCTGGCTTTAGCCAGGGGTAGTGTCAGGATACACTATCCGGCTTTAGCCACAATAAAAATCCTCATATGGGCTAAAGCCCCATTCTTTCAGTAGACGGGCACCCCGGCTTGAAAGCCGGGGCAATTAAAAATTTCCAATTGAATCTTCCTTTGGAAAAACAACCTGAGTCTCACTCTCTCACACGACTCACGTTCTCACGTTCTCACGCGTCTCACGCGTCTCACTCTCTTACCTCAGGAAACCGCCACCATGCTTCCAGTGCCGGGCCAGGATGAATCCGGCCAAGGCACCGCCCAGGTGGGCGAAGTGAGCTACATTGCCTCCTGAGCCCGTGAGACCTGAATACAGGCCAATACCAATGAGGATCAAGGCCATGACCCATGCTTTAATGGGGATAGGAGGAAACAATAACATGAGCTCCCGATCCGGATATAAAGTGGCAAAAGCAATCGTCACCCCGAACACCGCTCCGGATGCTCCAAGTACAGCGAATTCGGGCGATACGAAGGTCCAACCAAGGTAGAAGGGTAGATATCCGACAACGAAGTGAGCAGCCAGACCGGTCAGTCCTGAAATCATATACAAAGCCAGGAACCGTTTGGGTCCAAGGGTCATTTCAACGATCGGGCCCATGAAATATAAACTCAGCATATTGAAGAGAATATGCGAAATATCAGCATGGGTAAACATGTATGTGATGATCTGGAATGGTTGGAACAACCCGGTGGCCGGAGAGTAAAATGGTAGCATATTACCCCACTCAGGAGGTAAAAGCTGGACAGCAATGAAAACGACGACATTGATAATCAACAGATGTTTTACTATACCGGTCAGTGGCATCATAGGGCTACAGGATCACGTATGCGTTAGGATTGGAATCGTTTGAGTATCTCTTCTTTGCCAAAAGTGATAAAGGTCTTTCTCCCTGAAGGACTCTTATAGGGGTTGTCTGAGGCCATCAATTGTTCGATCAGGCTCTGCATTTCTTCAGTGGTCATGATTTCACCGCGGCGTCTGCTCAGGTTTGAGGCCATGACAAAAGCTATTTTTTCAACAGGTTTCATTTCCATCATCTGGTGTCCTTCCTTAAACCGGTCAAGGATATCTTCAATGGCCTGTTGAGGAGAAATCAGATCTGTCATGATGGCCGGTATGCCGTGGATGATAAAGGTATCATGGCCAAATTCAGCAACATCAAAACCAAGGGATTGCAGGTGAGGGACCAATTCTCTCAACATAGCGGCATCAGCCGTACTGCTCTGTATCGTTTCGGGCCAGAGTAATTTTTGCGTTGCCGCATTGTGTGAGGCCAGGTCTTTCATCATGGACTCAAACAATATCCGTTCATGGGCAGCACGCTGATCGACTACCAGCATATTGGCAAGTCCGGTCACTACTATATAGCGTTGCCAGAGTTGTACCGGCACCACATGCTCTGTTAAAAGCGTATCATTTGTATCGCTGCTGAATACGTTGGCGGCAACAGGAGAGGGATCAGAAGCCTCTTCACTTTTTTCAATCGAAAAACCTTCGATCGATTCAAGCAAAGCACCCCATTTCTTGATATTTTCTTTTTCCTGGTAACGATCGCGCTCCATACCGCTCATGCCAGAATTAAAGAAAGTATGCGCGGGCGCATCGGTGGTGGAGCGGTTGATCCCAACTTCCTGGTCGAAATCAAGAGATGGAGTAATGCTATATTTACCCAATGCATGCCGGCAGGCAACGCGGAGATAATTGTAGATGATCCGTTCATCTTCAAATTTTATTTCCTGTTTAGTCGGATGGACATTGACATCAATTTTATCAGCATTGATATCCAGGAAGAGAACATAGAACGGGTATTGATCAGCGGGTAAAATATCTTCGTATGCTGATTTGACCGCATGTTGCAGATACGAACTCCGTATAAACCTTCGGTTGACAAAGAGGAATTGTTCGCCTCTTGATTTTTTACCAAGCTTGGGTTTCCCTATGTAGCCACTGAAGTTGACGTAATTGGTTTCTTCTTCTACCGGGACGAGATGTTCATTGATCTTCTTGCCGAAGATGTTGATGATCCGGTTGCGCAAGGTACCGGCAGGCAAATGGTAGATTTCCTGGTCGTTATGATAAAGCTTGAATTGGATATTTTCGAAGGCAAGTGCGAGATGGTGAAACTCATCGAGGATGTGACGCATCTCGACCGGATCGCTTTTCAGGAATTTCCTCCTTGCAGGAACATTGTAGAATAGATTGCGGACAATCACAGAAGTGCCAACAGGGCATTGACATCCTT
>DATHZY010000479.1:0-3182 GCA_035458325.1 Saprospiraceae bacterium
CTTATCCAACTGTTCCTTTTCCATCCAGGTGGCCAGCCCCTTGGCATAATACTGATCTACCAGGTGTACGTAGGCCGCATCCATCCCCATGCGCTTAGATTTAGCGGATTCATTCAGAAAGTGTACGAGATAGTATTGAAATGCTTCCGGATTCTTATCCATTTTACTGAGCAGATAATCCATGGCGACGATTTGGCTATCAGGCACCTGGTAGGTGAGTTTCTGGAGATAGAAATCAATCTTTTGATGAATCACGCCGGAGCGCATGGCCCGGGGATCATTGAGATCAAACTGATCAAAGTAATGGGCCCTGAAATATTCATATTGCTTCTGTTTCCGATCCGTCTCTTCAAGGTCTTCAAAGGGGGGAACATCAATTTCCTGATTCGCCCTGATTAACATTGATGTCATCGTTTTAGGAAACTTCCTGATTTCTTCTGCCTGAATTTTAGCAACCTCTTCATCAATAGCTGTAAGCTCTGCCTTGTAGGTGGTTGCCTGGAGAGAATCTTCAATCATCAGTTTCTTGAGTTCTTCTGCCCTGGGCCGACGTTCCTCTAGTTTTCGGAGGTAATCGTAATAAATTTCATTCTCACTACTCCCCTTGAATTTTGCCGATTTAACAATATCATTCAGATCAACTGTCAGCGAAAACCGTTGTTGATCAGCAGCAACCAGCACATGTACAAACTTGTTATCCGGTGGAATCACCAGGAGGTATACCCCGGGATCGAGCGGTTTATCACCTTCAAATACAAACTTACCCTGGTTGACCAAAGCTGTATCCTTGAGGTATTGTGATTTCCCAAAATAATACCCAAGCTTGAGGGTGTCCCCAGCATAGTTTTGAATCTGGACCTCAATCCGGTATCCCCCTTCAGGGTTGGTCGCAAGGGTTGACCCGATATAAATAAAACTGAAAAGAAGTAAACTGACTAACACGCGCATGATTTCCTGTCTTTTTCGAATCTGTCTAAAGGGTAAAACGGAGTGCGCCAAAGTTAGGAACTCCGGGGAAATCACACTGAAGCAGCACGGAGCTTACTTCACAATAGAACGTTAAATATCCAGTTGGTCTAATGCGAGCCCTTAGGCAATCGAAGAGCCTAGATGGAACCTATTCCCCGATAAGCTTCTTCTTCATGGCAGTGAATTCCTCCTCAGAAATCAACCCTTCTCGCCTTAGCTCAGCCAGCTCTTTTAATTTATCGACCGTTTTACCGGAAGTCTTACCTTCTGCGGCTTGTTCGGCAGCTTCGCGCTTTCTTTCATTATCGCGTTTAATCTGCTCCGCGACTTTCTTGCCTTTCTCAAATTTCTCATTGTATAACTTCTTCAATCTCTTCGGATCGAAATCAAGGAAAGTCCCACCGGTTTCGAAGTGTTTTTTAAATACCTCACCTAAGGCGTAGGAGGAAGCACCGGATAAAACGGCCATGGTGACACCTCCTATCACAGAGCCTATGCCCGGAATAAATTTGATCATTGCCTTGGCGCCCATTCTCGCGAGTCCTGAACCTGTCAGGCTGGTGATGATGGCTTTTCCTTCAGATTCCTTGAAATCCTGGTCATAGAGCTTGCATAATTGGCGGATCATATCTAACTGGATGCCACTCACTGCAAAAAAATCAACAATAGGTACGGGAATCAACCCTGCTCCCATGGACCATATAATGTGATTCTTTATGATCGTATCTGCGTGCCTTTCTCTTTCTGTTTTTTCTGACATAACCTTGTTGCTGAATGTTTAGTTTGATTCCTGCTCCCCGAATATCAGGGAATTTCGTGACTTAAAAGCATATAATTTCGACTATCAAGCCTTCTCGTGCGATCAATACTTTTTATCCATATTGCCTGGAGTCTGCCATTCTCCTGTTCGTAAGTGCAGACTCCAGGTATGCTGGATTTAGTTCCTGGTTGCCATAACTCTGTGCCCCTGACTATGACTGCCAAATTCAGGGGCATACATACACTGCAAGGTGGCCAGGCCCTCACTATAGGCACCAGCCTGTGCAACAGTCACTGGATATTCAATGACATATTTACCACGTGGAAGGTAATCAATAAAGAAATGAGTTGCGAGGTCACGGGTACTTTGATAATATCCCAGGCCACTTCCCCAGCGGTATCCGCTTAATACGTCCAGGGGTTCAAATCCTGAGGCTCTCAAATCCTTTAGATGGACAAACTCCATTGCCCTATCGGTTTCGATGGTTAGTCTGACGATTAATTTATCACCAACCTTCAATGCCCTGAAAGGAGCCACTTCTGTTACTTCTCCCCGATCCGTGTTATTGACAATCAGCAAGGAACGGGTCACCTTAAGCGGGTTATTGTCGACGGCTGACTTGACTTTATCAATGTCTTCCCAGTATTGCCAGTATGCACTTCCCCAGGCTATATGTGAGTTTGGATTGCTCACCGTGACTGAGGACCAATCTGATTTGATTTCATTCCCATCCCAGGATTTCTTCACATAACCAGTACCGCCCTCCACTGAGGTAGAACTACCTATCACCTCCTGCTCACCAAGTTTGACCTGGACGATACCGACAGATTGCAGCCAGGTATCGGGATGAATGAGTAATGCATAGATCGCAGATGCAGTGGCTTTAGTCGTTTTCCATTGCGTTGTTTGTTTCTGCTTTAACAACCAGACCCGTAGTTCATCTATTTCTGCTTGTGGTACATCCATGTCCTGGAATAATTCAATCATCAGTGCTTGTAATTCCACCGCTGCTTCATTCCATTGAAATCCCGGAGATAATTTCCAGTAACGGCCAAGTTCTTCATGGACGATGGTTCGTTCGCGTAGTGAATCGAGGATCTCTTTGGAAACATTCGCTTGTGGCCAGGTCCTGAAACTACCCAATGCGGTCAATCCCTGATCATAGATAGCAAATTGCAACCAATACTTTTCGATCTGGTCCCGGAGGTAATTTTTGATTTCATCAATATGCGCAGGATGTTCAATGTCAGGAAAGAATGAACGTGTATACAAGTAATGTAACTGCATGGAACTGACCTGCAGGTCGCTCATTTTTAATTTTCCCTTAGCTTCGAGTTTCTTCAGTTCGTCATACCACTCTATCATCCGCGCATCAATATAAGGCACCGCTTTACGAATGATATCATTTCCATTACCCGCGGGAAGGGCCACACCCATTTTATTCAGGTGACCA
>DATHZY010000480.1:0-4733 GCA_035458325.1 Saprospiraceae bacterium
CCATCAGCACAGAATGTATCAAGGACAACTGGGATCTCAGTGTCAAGCGTGCAACAGCTGTGATACGCGTCCTCCAGACAACCTACAAAATCGATCCTAATCGCCTGATCGCAGCAGGCCGTGGTGAATACAATACGCTGGCTCCCAATGATACCAAGGAAGGCCGCGCGACCAATCGTCGTACCCGGATCATCATCATGCCAAAACTGGATCAGTTCTATGACCTGTTGAATCCAAACAACGTACCTAAGAATTAAACCTCTTCCTGCACAGCAGAGCGTTTATTGCGTTAAAAAAAGGAATCCCGTCCCGGCTGAGCCGCGACGGGATTCTTTTTTTAACCCTTTTATTAAAGCTCCTTGCGCTGTCTAGAAAGTAATAGAGTCTGTAATCTTCTGCATGACCGCTTTAAGTGAAGCATCGCTGGCCCTGGTCATGACGATGACTTGCCACAGACGGGCACCGTTGACAATGACGACATCCATATAGTCATGCTCCTGGCCACCAATGATAAGTTTTCCTCGCTGGGCAATTGCCTTTTGTCCTGATATTTTAGTATCGGTTGTACTCAGTATAGCCACTTTAGTTCCGGTAGCTTCCCACTGCCCCACCGTGCCATCGATGGCTCCTTTCGCGTCTGCGACCACAGAGGCATATAAGGCATACATGACAGTAATGACGACTCCGTTGTGATCATCTTTCAGATAATGGGCCTCATAACCACTGACCTGCTCCTGCGCCTTGGGAGGGAGTTTGGTTTGCTGTTTGATGAGTTGGCCCGGCATCTTAGCATGCAGTGCAGGTGATCCAAATGAAAAATCCTGCCAGGCAAATGATTTTGATTGCCCAACCATTATACCCGGAACAAGCAGAATAAAAAACAGGAATATCTTCATAGCACAAGCAAGTTTGATTTGGAATGACCTTGATAACCAATTGTTTCCATTAAAAGTTCAAGGCGATTGAGGTGCAAAATATCCAAATAAACAGTCAAAAGGAAGACTGGCACTGGTTGATGTAACTAAGTTACATTTGCAGCGCATGGATTCACTCACACAGATCGTACTTGGTGCCGCGGTAGGAGAGATTGCCCTGGGAAGGAAGATAGGTAACCGTGCCCTCATCTGGGGGGCCATCGGTGGTACCATCCCTGACCTGGATGTGCTGGCTAATCCATTCATGGATGATATCCAATCGCTCGCCTTCCACAGGGGCATTACCCATTCTATTGTTTTTAGTGTCGTCGCGCCCTTGATTTTCGGAGGCCTCCTGTATAAGCTGTATGAATCAAAATTTCATAAAAGCAAAATATATAAAGCCTTTATTACCCTCTTGAATATTGGAATCCTGGGTGGAATCACCTTCGGAATCAATTACCTGCTGAGCCATGATGGCTATCCGCTTTGGTGGTTCCTGATCATCAGCATACTTGGTGCTTTGTTCTTACTCATGCGGCTTTACCATCACTACATGATCAAGGAATTGGAAGAGCCCAAAGCTTCCTTTAAAGAATGGTATTGGTTGTTCTTCCTGGCTTTTGCGACACATTGGTTACTGGATTGTTGTACTGCCTTTGGAACGCAGATATTCCAGCCCTTCTCAGACTATCGGGTGGCCTTCAATAACATAGCGGTGGTAGACCCGCTCTATACCATCCCATTTCTTATCTGCATGATCATTGTATCAACGATCAAAAGAAATACAAGGCGAAGGGCGATGGTCAATTGGATCGGAATAGGCATCAGCAGTTTATACATGATGCTCACGATAGCCAATAAACTCCATGTTGACCGCGTATTTGATAAAGCGCTGGCGCATCGGAACATTGATGCGATACGCAGCCGAACCAGTCCGACGATCCTCAACAATTTACTCTGGGCCTGCGTGGCAGAGGATAAGGAGAAATATTATGTAGGGCTCTATTCCATCTTTGATACCGATCCAAACCTGCATTACCTCAATGTCATTCCGAAAAATGATTCTATCCGGACTGCGCTTGGAGACAGGCCGGAATACAAGACCCTGGAGTGGTTTTCGGATGGATACCTGGCTGCATTTCCCACAGATTCCGTCACGTACCTTTGTGACTTACGTTATGGAGGCATCGCTGACACGATCCATGATCAACGGGACCTGGTCTTCAATTTCAAAGTAAAACAAACAAACGGCGTCATCACCTTTACCGAAAACAGGGAACCACCCAAGGGGAACATCAGCGAGATATTCCGTGCCCTGATCACCAGGATGAAAGGGTATTGAGATCACCATGGGAACAGAACGTAAAGCATATTTCGCATTGGCACTTGTGTGTTTAGTCTGGGGCGTATCCTGGGTAGGCACCAAAGAGGCCGTTCGGTTTATGCCTCCTTTTCAAATGGTGGGCATCAGGCAGATACTTGCCGGATCCGCCTACGTCTTCTATTTCATGCTGAGAGGAGCTAAACTCCCCAGGAAAAAGGAATGGTATCCCATCCTCTTACTTTCCTTACTCAATTTTATGATCAGCAATGGACTGGCTACGTGGGGTGTCAAACTCACCACAGCAGGGCTAAGCGCTATCATGGGTGCCATCTTTCCCTTGTGGCTGGTGGTGATCCTGGCTGCCAGGGGTAACAACCGGATCCCACCACTTGCCTGGATCGGTATACTGGTTGGATTCAGTGGTGTCTGCATTGTATTCTACGAACACCTGCATGAGCTTTTTAATTTCTCCTTCCTGGGAGGCATTACCCTTGGATTATTTGCTTCCCTCGCATGGGCGTACGGGACCATCTATACCAAGGAATTTGCATTGGATTTCAATCCATATCACAGCATAGGATGGCAGATGTTGATTTCCGGATTTGCGCTCACCATCATAGCACAAATCTCCGGAGAGGTCATCCCGCTAAAGGAAATAAAACTATATACCTGGTCTGCCATTTTCTTCCTGGTCGTCGTCAGTTCTATTATCGCATTCCTCGCCTACCTGTATGCATTGCAAAAATTACCTACCGGTATCGTGTCGGTATATGCTTATGTCAACCCTATCGTAGCGGTACTGGCAGGAAGTTTGTTTACCGGCGAACCACTGACTGTGCTGATTATCACCGGATCACTGGTGACCTTGGCGGGTGTATATATTGTCAACAGGGCTTTGCATAAAAAGGCGGAAGAGGTCGTGCCTCAAACCGATGTATAAGGAAGCTGAAATTTATCCGCAACTAACCAAAAACAAACGACTTTCGGATAAAAAGACCCTTACATTTACTACAAAGAACGCTTCGATGTCAGTGATCAAACTCCCTATCCTCTTTGTCGGTTCACTGGGTGAAACGAGATTATATTCGCTCTTCGATAGTGGGGCGAACCTCAGTTGTATCAATCCTGATTTTCTGGATCAATTGGAGAGCCCGGTTAAACTAGGCAGGAAGCGGAATGTCGCCACGGCAGCAGAAGGACATTTTATTGCCATTGAATCAGCTGTGAGGCTTGATTTTTATCTCGAAGATGTGCTTTTATCGGATGAGTTCCTGGTAGTCCCCGGACTGAGTGAAGAAGCTATCATCGGTGCAGCTACGATGCAGAAATGGCGTATCAAACTTGATTTTGAACATGACACTGTCCATGTCGACCCAAAGGTGGCAAAACTTCAACTAAAGAAGCATATGTCATCGGTTCAGAGGCAGGTTTGCGTGTAATACTATGGGTGACCTTTCTTTTCCTCAGGAGACAAGGCTTAAAAAGTCCTTAGAATGAGAGATACTCAGGACAAATTTCCTCCTTCAGGCAGCGATTACATCCCCAATTTATCTTACCTTTCGACAAGGTATTTCGCAAAAGAATTGGTTATGTACCTCGCATAACTCCTCTTTTCTCCTCTGTCTGCCTTGATGTTTTACTCAAATTTGATTGTATTGGTCTTAAAAAAAGCCAAATACATATTTATAATTAATTGCATATGTCCAGAATTTTACCCCGCTTTCTTTTTCTCCTTCTTTTTATTCTCCCTTCAGTCACTGGTTCATCCCAGACTGTCCTCTATCCAGGTGATATCGCGATCCTGGGTGTAGCCACAGACATGGGAGGATGTGGGTTCCCTGCGGAGTCAGATGAATTTAGTTTTGTCTGCTTCCGGGACATCACTACGGGCACTTCCATTGATTTTACAGACAATGGCTGGGAAACGAGTTCGGCAGGTCTATGGGGAGATGGGGAAGGCACGCTTAACCTTACAAGAAACGGCGGAGTTGTGGCAGCAGGTACGGTCATCACGGTTCGTGCAGTCAATAATGCAGGTAACTGGACCTACAGCATCGCAGGCTTCCTACCCGGATGGACCATAACACAGATCAATACCCCGGGTGGCCCTTTCAACCTGGAGCCAGGTGGTGACCAAATCTATATCATGCAAGGCGGTACCTGGGACAATCAAGGTGCCGGTGGCAATGATGCGACCTATGATGGCCAGATTCTCTTTGGTTTCAATACTGTTCCTGCCTGGAATGCGAATGGAAGCTCTAATCAATCCAACCTGCATCCGGATGTGGATCCATGTTTTCATATGGAAGGTCCTTCATCCGAATATTATAAATATACAAGTCCGCTGACCAATGCAAATCAACTGGACTGGATGAAGAGAGTGACAGATGGAGCTTCATGGACTGCCTATGGAAATTGCGCCGCGTATGTGGGAGCAGCACCGGATTATGCAAATGGCTATTCGATTCCTATTGACGGTATGACGATGTCTG
>DATHZY010000481.1:0-3621 GCA_035458325.1 Saprospiraceae bacterium
AGTTAATTTTAAAAACAAGTTGGTTGATGTCACGACCTGAAGCATCACCCGGGCATTTTGCCTTTACATTTTCAAAGTAAAAGGTATCCCCTGCTTTAGCCTGATCAACCAGTCCTTTCGGTCCGGCATTATAACCTCCACCTTTATTTGCTTCCATTTGTGGATCTTGCCTTCTAGGTACGCGCACAAGCTGGTAACCCATGATCTCACATTTGGCATCAAAGTCAAAGTTTTCCAGTACAGCAAACAAACCTCTTTGCGCTTTAAACTCACCGGAACTCATCACACCCCCCATTGAAGAACTCAACTTAGCTACCGGGTTTGGAATCCTTTTCACACGGAATTCTCTCTTTTCAGATAACCCTGGTGCGGAAACGGTAACGTAAGCGAATTCGCCTAATTTAGTTTGCTGAGAAACCTTGACATTATAGGTGCCATCGCTGTTCTTGCTTATGCTACCACCCCCTGCACCGGTCATGCTGACCTGAACCTGGTTACTTGGTACACCTGCAGCTGATACAGCAACTGGATTATCCACACCGATGTAGAATACGTTCATCTTTGTAGCTGAGACAGATACAGAACGTTCACCAACTTCATACTCGAATTCTTTCTTGAATGTCTGTACTTCGTTGGTTACCGGGTTAGTTACATTGATAGAAGCAGAGTATTTCCTGAGACCTACTCCACTTGCGGAGGCCGTATATTTAGCAACTCCTTCTGCATCTACAGGAAGACTCCTGCCGTCAACAGAGATAGAGATACCTGTCTTACTGTCAGCTCCGGCAAATGCACTAAGGAAGATATCGGCTTCATAGGTTTCACCCTTGATGACATATGATTTCTTAGCTGCGGATACAACTGTAAACTTGTCCAATACCACGTCTGTAGTGGTACCTACTTTGTTAGCGAGGTAATTTAAGATGGTAGCTTCTGAATTCTTAACGTCATTCTGGAATTTACGAAGAATCGGAAGTGCTGCCTGTAAAGGCATGTGGTTGAAGTTCATTTCAGACCAGCTCTTTTTCTTCTTTGTTTTCCATGTTTCGTCATCAACAGCCAGGGCGATATCCTTAGAATAGGTAGCTCTGTCCGCTGTGTCCAGGAGGGATATAAATTTCTCCCTATATTCCAGGATTTTGGCTTTCAGTTCTTCGCCGACACCTTTATCCACGAGGATACGGGTGGTCACATCCTTGTTCTTCTCTCCCTTGAGGTGATCAGTCATTTCACCGGTCTCAGGGTCCGGCATATAAGCACCGGTAGAAGTAATCATAGTATCGATAATATTCTGGATATACTGATCCAGTTCTGCGGCATATTGCCTTGCCGGGTCTACGCGCTCTGCATACACAGCCAGAGATTCTCTCTTCTTTGCACCGTCTTTAATCGCTTGTGGCATTTTGCCATTCGCTTCATCGAGGGCGAGATTACTCTTCACCATACTCTTATCGACGACTTTAAAGGCATTGAAGATCTCCGCAGAGACGTTGAGGGCAAGCAGCGCGGTCAATACCAAGTACATGATATTGATCATCAACTGCCGGGGCTCCTTTGGAATTGACATATCGGATTAATAGTTTTTTCTTAGATAATTTAGATCAGTTCAGCACTATTAGCAGCGGATTACGCTTTGCCTCCGGTCATAGCAGACAGTACATTTCCATATACACTGTTCAATGAACGTAGGTTCTTGTTCAATGTAGCCATTTGATCTGTGTAGCCTTTGGCATCAGATTCAGAGCTGGCGAGTTGGGTCAAGGCTGCATTCATGTGTGCAAGCTGGTCTTTAGAAGCCAGTACACCCTGATACATCTGGCTTACGCCCTGGATGTTTTGGTTCAAGGCAGAAATATGGGTACGATATGCTTTGGTTTCTTCCACGCTATGGCTGAGCTCCTGCATAGCCTGGTTCATCCTGTCGTAGAAATTGCCCATTGACTTGATCTGCTCAGAGGTCTGAGAAAAGTCAACTTCCTGCAGTGCCTTTAAAGAGCTCATACTCTTTGCCATGATCTGAAGTTCAGACAACATGCCTCCGAGTTGGCCTTCTACTTTGGCGCCGTTCAAAGGACGTTGGTCCTTATCCACTTCACCGGCAGAGAGCGGAGCGATGTTGCTGTTATATTTTTCCAATCCCGGGTACAGTTTTTCCCAGTAATAATCCTTATCAGGTGGGATGATACCTAACATGAGGAATAGGAAGGCCTCTGTAAGCAAACCAGCTGTAATAGCGGCGTCTCCCCATGGAGCACTCCTGATTTTACCAAGGGCCCCGATCATAACGACAGAGGCTCCGAAACCAATGATTGCGTTTTTTAGATACTTGAATGAGCTAGATTTAATAAACCTGTTCATGCTGGTTGAGATGTTTTTGTTGTTAAATGATAAATTCGTCAGATTTCAAGGTATTGCCGGATTGAAAAACGAAGCCCGTCAATCTCCTGATTTAGTTTGTTGTGTGAAAGTCGTATAGAATTGTAGCCACTATTTCCTCATATCCTCAAGATGATAAGGTAAATGTCTGTGTACAGTCATCTTAATTAGCATCATCTATGGCCCTGCCGAGGAAGGTAAGTGCGCAGCGGAAACCGATATATGATTTGGTAGTATCCTGATATTCCCAATGACGTGTACTTGTCTGCAGATAGTAAGCGACATCCTTCCAGGAACCTCCCCTGATCACTTTACGCTTGTATACTGCCGGATCATCTTCCTTCGCATCATATTTAATGTCAGGGTTATTATCATGTACGATGTAGTGGGCGTTTTCAAAGAAAGCCGTTTCAGTCCATTCGGCTGCATTTCCTGACATGTTATATAATCCATAGTCATTTGGAAAATAAGCGTCAGCCTTTACGGTATAGTGACCTCCGTCTTCAGGATAGTTACCACGACCTGGTTTGAAGTTAGCCAGGAGACATCCCTTGGCATTGCGGAGACCGTAACCACCCCATGGATAAGGAGCGAGGTCGTGTCCGCCGCGAGCGGCATATTCCCACTCGTGTTCTGTTGGCAATCGATATTCTTCTGTGTTTGGCTCATCTCCGCGGAAGGTGTTCCAAAGGTTTGTACGCCATGCGCAGAAAGCCTTGGCCATCTTCCAGTTCACTCCTACTACAGGATAGTCGTCGAAAGCCGGGTGCCAGAAGTAATTACGGGTGAATGGTTCATTATAAGAGTATGCAAAGTCGCGAATCCAGACCAAGGTGTCAGGATAGATGCTGACTTCTTCACGGTTGATGATTTCCGTACGCTTGCCTTTAAATTGTGGGCTGGCTGCCTTTTTCCAGTCTTTCCACTCATACTTGTAGACTAACTCCCTGGTGTCAAGTTCTTTCTTGCCCGCAAAGACATCATCTCCCTGGAAATACATGTCATCGAGCAATTCATCGCTCCAGTCAATTTCATACTCCCAGTCGATGGTCTGATTACCGTCCTCATCTTCCTTGAAGTGATCGAGTGTCACATGGGCGATGGAATCGCGCACGTATTGAACAAACTGGCGATACTCGTTGTTGGTGATTTCGGTGTCATCGACAAAGAAACCGACGATGGAGACAGCCATTGGGCGCTGCATGAAGTCGTTGTAGATGTCCTGGTCTAGATCGGAAGAGCGTC
>DATHZY010000482.1:0-2987 GCA_035458325.1 Saprospiraceae bacterium
AACGTTGATCCTGTCACGGTGGAAGGTTCTGGAAAAGAAGGTCGTATTACAAAGGCAGATGCTTTACAGGCGGTAGAACAAAAACCTAAAACACCTGTTGCGCCACCACCTGCCTCTGTGACATCGACGCCTCCTGCTGCAGTTACACATGCTTTGTTTAGCCGCGTTGAACACCGGGAGAAGATGACCAGGATGCGTCGCACGATCGCACGCAGGTTAGTATCTGCTAAAAACAATACAGCGATGCTGACCACCTTCAATGAGGTGGATATGACAGCCATCCTTGATTTGCGTAAGAAATACCAGGATCAGTTTGTAGCCAAATATGGAATCAAGCTGGGGTTCATGTCTATCTTTGCAAAAGCGTGTGCACAAGCCCTGCTGGAAAAACCAGATGTCAATGCACACATTGATGGTGAAGATCTGATCTACCACGATTACGTTGATATATCCGTTGCCATATCAACTCCGACAGGACTTGTCGTGCCACCTATCTATAATGTCGAATCGCTTCGCTTTGATGAGATCGAGTATAAAATCAAGGAACTGGCCGATAAAGCCCGTCTTGGCAAACTGACACTTGAAGAAATGTCCGGTGGTACCTTTACGATTACCAACGGAGGTATTTTCGGTTCAATGCTCAGCACTCCTATCATCAACGAACCACAATCAGCTATCCTCGGTATGCACAACATTCAGGAGCGGGCAGTGGTCGTTAATGGGCAGATTGTTATCCGGCCGATGATGTATGTTGCATTATCTTATGATCACAGAGTGATCGATGGCAGCACGAGTGTTACTTTCCTGGTCAGGGTGAAAGAATTACTTGAAGATCCTACCAGGCTACTGATGCAGTTTTAATAGCATCTTAGAAGCTGCCGTTGCAGGATAGCATCTATTTGTTTAAGACTATAAAGGGTTCGGAAGGTTTCTTGATGAGCGCTACAGCTACTTCAGCTATGCCGCTATCGAGGATGCCAAGTTCCTTAGCAGCCCTGCGGGACAGGTCGATGATTCTGCCTTTCACATAAGGTCCCCTGTCGGTAACAATAACCATCACGGAGTGATCGGGATTGTCCTTTCGGGCAACCTTAAGAATACTTCCTATAGGAAACGTGGGATGCGCACAGGTAAGATCATCCGGATCATAGCGCTCGCCATTAGCCATCCTGAATCCTGTAAGTCCGTTGTGGTAGAAACTAGCCAGACCCACTTCCTGGCCGGAGGCCTGAAGGGATAGAAACAAGCAAAGGATGCCTGTGATCAATATGGCTATAGATCTGTTCATGAAGGATTAAGAATGCAAATAACGCATAAAAGGTTCAAATGTTGGGATTTATGGTTGTTGTAATTTTAATATGTTGTTAACCAAATGCAAACCGGATGAGGTTATCATGTGTATTTAGCTTGCTGTCAAACTATTACCTCCATCCCCATTTAGGGTGATTTTACAACCTGAATATCGCAAAAACCTGTCCAAATTCAAACCATCATCGATATTTGCGGCCCAAAACCGATGAAGGTGACCCACAAAACCATGTTAGCGATATTATTAGCTGTTGTCGCACCAACCCTGATCTGGAGTCAGGCAAAACCACAGCCCATCAATGTTTCACTGTTTAATGAATCGACTGCCATTCCTTTTACGCGATTCATTACAACCCCTGTACATCCTGGCATACAGGTCGGTACTGAGTTTGATTATAAGGTTAAAGACCATACCAGATTGTTTCAAACGGCTAACCTCTCCTATTTCTACCATAATTATCTCGCACAGGGAATCGGCATTCATACAGAATTGGGGTATGAATGCCGTTCATCAACGGGTCTCGCATTGACAGGACTTTTGGGTTTGGGGTATATGCATACGTTTGCTACCACTGAAGAGTTTACACACGACAATGGCCAATATCAAAAGAAGGCAGATAAAGGAAATGCCCGACTGATTCCTTCCTTATCATTTGATATCGGGTATTATCTGCAGTGTGCTGATTTGTATAGTCCAAAAATCTTCCTACGCTACCAGGCATGGGCAGAGTATCCTTATTCACCTGATTTTATTCCGGTACTGACGCACATCAACCTGCATGCGGGCGTAAAGTTTTTCATCACTTGTAAATCAACCGGCCATGAATAAACTTTTGATAATGCTCATGGCCTTCAGCTTCTGTTATGGTTGTCGTGAAGGAGAAAATATCGAGCCTGCTTTCTACGCATGTGAATTCAATTTTCCGGATAGCAGTTTAGCCAATCCTGAACATCAGCAATATCAGGACTTACTGGATGAAATCGTTTCCAATGGTGTGGTCGGTATCACAATGTCTGTTTACAAACCGCAACATGGAATGTGGATCGGAGCAGGAGGCATGGCTGATCTGCACAATGCAGTCAACATGCAATCATGCAACATCAGCCGGGTCGGCTCTACAGTGAAGATGTTCACCGCTGTCACCGTTTTAAAATTGCAGGAAGAAGGAAAATTAAACCTGGATGATAGGATAGCAGAATACCTGGATGGTGATGTGATCGATAAAATTGAAAACGCTGATCAGGCCACGATACGACAACTACTTCAGCATTCAAGTGGTATCTACAATTATATCCAGAACCTGGTGTTTCAAACCGCATCCACTAATGATCTCATCCGTGAATGGAAGCCTGAGGACCTACTCCGGTATGCGTACAATAAAAACGCCTACTTTCCACCTGGCGATGATGTAGCATATTCTAACACCAACTACATCATGCTCGGCATGCTGATCGAGGCCATTGAAGGCAAACCGTTTTATGATGTCTTTGAAGAAAAACTTTTCTTGCCGCTTGGTCTCACACTTACAAGATTTGCGGCTGAGGACCCGGTGCCAGATGGCATCGTCCGGGGTTACATAGATCTGTACAGCAACTTGCAGGTGTTGGAGAGCACGTATTTCAGCGGATGGGATTATTATACGGCAGACGGTGGATTGATCTCCAATCCGTATGACATG
>DATHZY010000483.1:0-2787 GCA_035458325.1 Saprospiraceae bacterium
TTCCTTCAATATTCTCCTTCTCCTTCTCCTTCTCCTTCTCCTTCTCCTTCGTTATTCGTTATTCTTTATTCGATATTCGTTATCCCTGGCTTGCACCAGGTGGTATGTATGCGGGCACCACATTCTTAACAGGCTTAATCGATTTGAGGTATATCCAGAGATTGGCCAGGTCTTCATCGTTGATGGCCGCATAGTTTTGCCATGGCATGGGAGGCATGATCATTCTGCCGCCATCGATGCCCTTGAACTTGCCTTTCCGTATAGCTTGTTCAAAGTTTTCAAAAGACCAGGCTCCCATGCCTGTATCATCTGGAGTCAGATTAGCCGAAAAAGATGTGCCCCATGGACCTGTCGCCGATGTCTGGCCCTGATTGAAGAGAACCCACTGCCCTGGCCCTATCATTTTTTTATCGGTGATCGCAGGCAGCGGTTCGTCTGCCGGATGGCCGGATAACAATCTGCTCATATCCAGTGCAGGTCCTTTTTCAGTCATAATCTTAGGAGTATGGCAATCATTGCATCCCATGATATGCGAGAGGTATTCTCCGCGTTTGATGGAATCTTCTTTGGTCATCACAGGAACGGAAGCAACGTCTCCTATAGCCACTGAATCAGTTCCCTGCGGCTTGCAACTGATGATGTATGCGCCAGTCAGGAGAAGACCGGCAAATAAGAAAATGTTTTTCATGGATCGTTTAGTTTGTGGGTTAAAATGATATGTTTTGAAATGGGTTAACTTTCTGAGCGGACATCCATCTTCCGGATATCACGCGGTGAATGTTATTGTCGCACAAATATATAGGAGGGAAAAAGGGTTGGCTTTAACCGCGGAATGAAATGATAAAAATGCAAATTGAAATGTCGAAAATGTGTTGTGAAGCGAGAAATGGCTTCTGGTCTTCAAGCCATCGATGTGTGGTAGTTTAATCTTCGCTCATCTCTGCTTCAGGAGGCAGCAGTGTTTCTTCCTCTTCCTCCAGATCAGCTGTCAGCATAGAGGTAGGAAGTTGCTTTGTAGACTTGACGCCGAGCTTTCTGAGTTTTTGTACCCTGGAGATCAGGTTTCCCCGCCCATCCTTCAATTGACTGACAGCTTGCAGATACGCATCTTGTGATCGTGACAGGTGACGGCCGATATCTTCGATTGTCGACACGAAGCCAACAAACTTATCATAGAGATTAGCTCCTTCCCTCGCGATTTCCACCGCGTTCTTACTTTGCATCTCCCGCTTCCAGAGATCCGCCACGATCTTCAATACGGCGATAAGATTTGTAG
Source organism: Saprospiraceae bacterium (assembly GCA_035458325.1). GTDB lineage: Bacteria > Bacteroidota > Bacteroidia > Chitinophagales > Saprospiraceae > Opimibacter. The sequence continues at coordinate 1,277 of DATHZY010000483.1, forward strand.
GGCTGATCATCAGGATTCGCCTTGTGTAAGCGTAAGCCCATAGGTCAGGATCAGATTGCACTGCAAGGATGTAGGCCGGCTCGACGGGGATAAACATGATCACAAAGTCAAGTGAGGAGGTGAGTTCCTCATACTTCTTGGCACTCAGCTGATCAATGTGTTGATTGATTGCCTGCAGATGGTTAGCTATAAAGATATCCTGTTGCTCTTTGGAATCGGCCTCTGAATATCGCAGATACGCATTGAGCGATACCTTGGAGTCGATGATGATGTTTCGGTCATCCGGTAGCCTGACGATAATATCCGGGCGCTGGTTCTGGCCCTGTTCATCCTTGAGGTTTTCCTGGATGAAGTATTCCCTGTTTTTTTCTAGCCCTGAAACCTCAAGGATCCGTTCCAGGATGGTTTCGCCCCAGTCTCCTTGTTTCTTGGCCTGACCTTTGAGCGCAGAGGCCAGGTTGTTTGCTTCCTGGCTGATCTTCTGGGTATTTTCAATCAGGTCTTTGACTTTTTCTTCAAGCGAAAAACGTTGCTTGGATTCCTTGTCATACGTTTCCTCTACTTTCTGTTTGAAGGTATTGATGTTTTCATTCAATGGCTTTAGCAACGCCTCGATATTGTTCTTGTTGGCTTCTGTAAACTTACCCGACTTCTCTTCAAAGATCTGTTGCGCGAGTTTTTCAAACTGCAACACCGCTGTTTTTTGCATGGAGATCAGATCTTCCTTTTGGGTGTTTAGTTTGTCCAGCAGAGCGGCATTATTGGCGGTGTATTCAGCCAGCTTTTGTTTGGTGAGGTTTATCTCCACTTGTTGCGCTCTATTGGTCTCCATCTGCTCGGTTAAGGTAGACGATAGCTCCTTCAGGCGCTGGCCATTCATGTTGAGCGTCGCTTCCAGTGTAGCAGTCCGGGAGAGTAGGGCTGTCAATTCAGATTCTTTTCTTTCAAGTTTTTGCTGGAAAGATTGCGTGAGGTCTTGTTGGGATTTTAATCTATCTTCTGTTAGCTTGAGGGTGGAGACGGTGTCATTGAGTTTGGTGGTGAGGGTATCATATTCCCGCCTTGGAACAGCGTTGCTTTTATGCAAAAGGTAAAATAAAATATAGCCCAGTAAAAGGCCTGTTGCAGCTCCGATCAGGAGGGCGATTGGTTCCATGTCCTAAAAATCCGAATTTTTTGGGACAAGTGTCATTTTATGGCAAAGACAACACTAGCGGGCCATGACAAATTTGCCCGTATACAGTGTATTGGCATTTATAAGCGTTAGGAGGTATAAGCCGGAAGGTAATGACTGCGTGCTGATTTCTACATGACCGTCAAATAAACACATGTTTTCCTCAATCAGATTACCCTGGAGATCACGAATGATAATGGTCGCGTTGCCCGGTGTAAAGGAATCCAGACGAACGTGAATCTGTCCACTGGATGGATTGGGATATAGCGTAATTTCATTTTGAGAGGGTGCAGGACGAGTTCCTAGGAGCTGAAGTTCCTCGATTTTCCTGCGCCAG
>DATHZY010000484.1:0-4894 GCA_035458325.1 Saprospiraceae bacterium
ATTTAAAATACAATTCATTGAAATCCGGAATATTGGTACGGGCGGAATTCAATATGCCCTTGATCCAATCTTCATGACCCGTGTGTGGAAAATAACGGCTGAAAAGGATTAACATCTTGAGGTATTCCTCTTCCTTTTTGAATGCTTCGTTGTTGAGAAACTCCTTAAAATTCGGGAGCAAGCTCATATTGATCTTGTTGTTCTTGATCCTGTACTGGATAAATTTTTCCAGGGATGAAAACAAGGTCTTTAACTCGCCGATGGTCTTTGGAAATTCGGCTGAGTGGTAATTGTGATGTGTAAACTGGCGAAAGTATCCGTCATAGGCCGCTTTCCTGGCAGAGAGCACACGGAACTTATCGTTGATCATGGATTCATAGAAGTGCTTTACCTTCTTGTTCTCCACCTGGTTGATGAGATTGCTTACCCATATTTCACTGGAGAGTGAAAATCCGATCTGACAGCTTTGTCCGATCTTATTCTTGATCCATTCGAAATTGGAGGAGTCGGCAAGGGCCAATAAGACTTCCTTGAAGTGATCTTGTGGGCGCTTGTAATGATACTCGCTGTCAATCTCTCCCCTAAGGACGCTGAAGCCTAACACCTTTGGCAGGTACAAGCCTTCGAAATCAGTATGCAGCAGTGCAGACTCCAGGGTTGTTAACTGGAGTGGATGGTCCTCAGCCACACGCTCATACAGGTTTTCGATTTGTGGTTCGAAAGCCTCCCTGATGGCCTGGTAACTAGCCTCCTCTTCATCATCGAGGTAAGTGGCGAGCACATCTGAACTTTGAATGACTCCTCTGAGGGAATCCAGTTCGATCTGGTATTTCGGATCCAGTTTTTCCATAGGTCGATTAATTTAAATACCGTTTAATACATGTACACCTGGTAAGACACAATAGGCCTTACCAGGTGTACTAAAATTCTTTTCCCAAAAACTTATAAACTCGAGGGCATTACTTTCACAATACCCTGTATCCTTAACCGGGGCTATTACGCCTCAGGTGTAGTCTCTTTATCTGTTTCTTCAGCCGGCGTTTCTGCCGCTGGAGTCTCTTCAGCCGGAGCTTCTGCGACTACTGTTTCAGGTGCTTCAACCACATCAGCATCTGCTGCTGTTTCAGCTGCAGCCTGCTCAGCCAGGTCAACACTGAGCAATTCATCTTCCACTGGTGTTTCCACCTTTTTCTTGACCACTTTCTTTACAGAACCTGAAATCTGGGCAGCGCGCTCTTTGCGTTCTTCTGCAGTAGCTTTCACCCGTTCCTGGATTCTGGCTTCCTTGGCATCCACCCATGCTCTGAACTTGATTTCCGCATCTTCAGGGGTCATAGCGCCTTTGCTGACGCCACGCTGAAGGTGCTTGTAGTAGAGTACGCCCTTGAAGCGGAGGATGGCACGAACGGTCTCCGTAGGCTGGGCACCGTTAGTCATCCATTCATAGGCTTTCATACGATCGATGTCAATCGTAGCGGGTTTGGTCATCGGGTTGTAGACACCGATACGCTCAATAAAACTACCATCCCTTGGAGCCCTTGCATCAGCTATAACTATGTGATACAGAGGAGATTGTTTGCGTCCGTGACGCTGAAGTCTGATTCTTACTGACATTGTTTAAAGTTAAAATTTAATGGTTAATATACCTTGCCGGCTGCCTTCACGAGTGAACCACCGGTTTTTAACGGACGGCAAAGATACACGGAAGTTCCTGATATCCAAAAGAATGGAATATTCCCGTTCTTTTTTTCCGGAAAAAAGAACCAAAAACCTCGTGACCCAAAAAACTCGCTTATTCGTTTGGGCAGTGGCTTTTTTCCGCGTTTGCCTGTGGGCTAAGTCGTTTTTCAAAGTCCTATTTCTTTCATTTGATTTTTTACCTGATAGAGACTTGATTCTACTTGAAATAGGTAGCTGTGCAGCTCAAACAATTTTGGGTCACAGTCTTGTGCCTATTCGAGGTGATTATCATTAAAAGTCCCCTTTCAGGTTGAAGCATTGCGAAAATCCCGCCTCGAAAAGCAGCGGGAGGATTTAGGGGCAAAACGGATTATTTCGTTGCTCACGAAGCGTGGAGACCCTTGTTCTTTTTTTCCGGAAAAAAGAACCATGGTTCGACCCGCTCTCACTCATCCCTGGGCTGCAGCTCACCAACCAAACCGCGTGTTAAAACTCAAAGCGGAACTTAAGGTTGATCCTGCGGGAGGTCAGGTAATTGGGGATGGCGTATTGCTGTTGGAAGATGGTCTTGACCCAGGTACGGCTGGCTTCGTTGCGGACCTGGAGGAGGTTAAAGATTTCGATGCTCATCCAGCTGTCGCGGGTCATGCGGAAGAAACTCTTTGGCCGGGCCTGCTCCCAGAGGCGGCTCCACAGCCTGAATGAAAAACCAATATCTACCCGGTGATAAGGTTTATAGCGGTATGGATTGCGGTAGACGACATTATTACCCTTGATGCCAAAGGGCAGGCCGGTTCCTACGGACAGATTGAGATGGACACGGAAATTGTCATTATTGGGCAGGTAATCCTGGAAGAAAACATTGAGGTTCATAAACTGGTCGGTAGGTCTGGGCACATCATTGACCGGCACACCTTCTGCCTCCCCTACTTCGCGTGTGAGGTGCTGGATGCCATCCAGTTGCTCGCGGGCACGAAGGAAGGAAAGGTTGATCCATGATTCAGCACCTGGTACAAGCTCTCCATTGATGCGGAAATCGATACCTGCGAGATAGCCTGTCGCATTGTTGACACCGGCATAACGGATGCGTACATTGTCTACTTCATATGAGACCAGGTCCCAGAGTGATTTGTAATATGCCTCTATGATCAGCTTGTACTTTGGACCGACTGTGCCGTCAGGACCGAATCCTGCTGTGTATCCGGCCAGGACCTGAAATGATTTCTGTGCCAGGACCCCTTGATTGATCACACCATCCGGCATGCGCAGTTCCTTATAAAAAGGTGGTTGGTAATACCACCCGGCGGCAAACTTATAGCCTCTGTATGCAACAGGTGTGTAGGTAAACTGAACCCGGGGCGTTAGAAAAAACTCATCGTTGACATCAGAATACTGACCTCTGATACCCCCGGTGATCCTGATCTCCTTTCCACCTCCATATTGTCTGGTATAGGTATTCTGTACATAGCCTGCGTAGATCAGAGAGCCTATGTCCCTGTCTGAATTGAGGACATAGAGTAGGTCGAGTTCTTCCGGCTCGTAAGGCAAGGAATATCCTGCAGAGTCCAACCGCTCCCATTCGTGAATGTGGTCAGTGAAATCCTGGTAAGTCACTCTTAAACCGGCCTGAATAAAGTTAGACTTCTCAGGGCTTTGCTGCAATTCAATTCCTCCCTTGACTTCGGCATTGAGGATATTGGTCTGCAGTACATTCCTGCTATAGACATGTTGTGTGCCGGTACCCAGCAACGCAACTTCCTCACCCGCTCCGGGATCATTGATATTTGTTTCGATCTGGCTGAGCCGATACTGACCGATGATATCCAGGTTTTCCTTCTCCAGGCTTTTGTATCCGGAAAAAAGAAATTTTAGAAATAGTGGATTCTTCTTTCTGTCAGGCACGTAGGATAGGGCGAGGCCTGTCATCCCATTGAGGAAGAGATCACTTTCTGCGCCTTCAAAATCTGTTGACAACTTAAGTGCAAAACTGATAAGTCCTGTAGCCGTTTCACTGCTGACGGGAATGAAATCATATTTGCTTTTATTGATATTGGCGAGCAACCCAAGCTGCCAGTCCCTGGTCAGATCAAGCGTGGTATAAATCTGGTAATCGGTGAAGGATGGATTGTATTCACCTTGTACATCCAGGGAGCCTAACAAGTAGGCAGAGGTCTTATACCTTACACCAACCAGATAACGCCAACGCTTGTAACTATCCTTACCAACAGGCATACTCCCTTCCAGATGGCCGGATGCACCGAGCAGGCTGACCATCAATGATCCGCGAAGGCTATCCGGAAGTTTGTATCGCACGTCAAGCACAGATGACATTCGATCACCGTATTTGGCTTCAAATCCACCGGAGGAAAAACTGAGGTCCCGCATCAGGTCGGGATTTGGAAGGCTCAAACCTTCCTGGTTTCCGCTTCTGACTAAGAGGGGTCTGTAGATTTCAAAATCATTGACGTAGACGAGGTTTTCATCGTAGTTACCTCCGCGTACATTGTATTGTGAGGTGAGCTCACCTCCTGTGCCGCTGGTTGTTCCGAGAGCAATGTATGGCAATAAAGATTCAAGATTACCCGTGGTACTTGGAATGAGCTTCATTCCTTCAACATTCTCCCTGATCATGCCGGCATCATCGATTTTTTGTCCGGTGACCACCACCTCCAGGTCTGACTTAACAGGCTTGAGGGTTATGTTGAGTTCATATCGGGAGCCTGCAGGTTGAGCAGCAACTTCATAATCGAGATGATCATACCCAGTGCGTCTGAACTGAATAACAATATTCTGGCCAGCAGGCAAGTTGATTTCATACTTGCCGTTGACATCTGTATTGGCCACCACAGAAAACTTCTGTGACAGTACACTGACCAATTCGATTGGTTGGTTATCCTGCTGATCTTTTATGCTTCCAAAAATTGTAAAAGACTGTTGGCTATACACAGGGCACAGCAACAACAGGCCCGCCACAAACGGGATAAACTTTATCAACTTCAGGAATAAGGTCAAGCGGGAATACTTTTAAAGCCTTCTTGTCCGATTGCTTTCAGATTGCGGATTACGGCATAGGGGTCGTCAGCGCCGAGCACAGCATTACCTGAAACTAACGCATTGGCTCCGGCCTGCAACACACGCTCTGCGTTATGTGGGCCGATGCCTCCGTCCACTTCGATATAGGGGAAGAGGTTTCGCTCTATCGCCATTTGCCTGA
>DATHZY010000485.1:0-2310 GCA_035458325.1 Saprospiraceae bacterium
AGGATGCTTTTTCGAAACATCTCACCAATGCAGATGATGATGTCTACAATGGACTGGCTGGATTTTATGAGATGGTCTTTGATCAGCATTGGATTCTGGAGCGCACTCGTAAGCATATCGCTACACCTGTCAGAAAATCAAGTTGTAAGCGATTGAATATGTTTCTTCGTTGGATGGTCAGGTCAGATGATAAGGGTGTCGATTTCGGACTTTGGAAAAACATCTCATCATCACAACTCATCATTCCACTCGATCTCCATGTAGGCAATGTTGCTCGCAAATTGCAATTGCTTTCGAGACCTGTCAATGACTGGCAGGCAGCTAAAGAATTGACTACGATACTTAAAAGATTTGATCCGGATGATCCGGTGAAATATGATTTTGCCTTGTTTGGATCCGGAATCAATCCATGACATCCGTGGACTTCATTCCATACGCCAGATCACCAGCATCCCCGAGGCCGGGAACGATATAAGATTTAGCAGTCAGCTCTTCATCTTCAGCAGCGATCCAAATGGTCGCATCGGGATATGCGATACTGACATATTCGAGTCCTGCACTTGAGGCGACTACGGACACAATGTGGATTTCTTTTGGTGTACCATATTCTGAAATCAACGCGTTGAGCGTTTTAACCATACTGGAACCTGTAGCGAGCATCGGATCACAGAGGATCAGGACTTTTCCTTCCAGGTCGGGGCAACTGATATATTCGAGGCTGACCTCAAAGGTGCCGTCCTTATGATGCTTTCTGTAGGCGGAAACAAAAGCATTTTCGGCGTTGTCAAAAATGGATAAAAGACCTTCATGCATAGGGATACCAGCGCGGAGGATCGTACCCAGGACCATCTGATCACTCAGTATTTGACAGTCCGCCACACCCAGTGGAGTCGCTGTCTTGATGGCTTCGTACCTCAGTTTTTTACTGACTTCATACCCCATGATCTGGCCTAGCCGTTTCAGGTTCATGCGAAAGTGGACCGGATTGAGTTGTATGACCTCATCCCTCAATTGCTGGAGATAATCATTGGTGATAGAGGCTGTTGAAGATAGATTGATGACCACAGGTGTATAAGTATTGTAACCCCCCAAGATAATCAATGCCCAAGGATGGTGACCCCGGATTCCAGGTTTTTTTGACTTTTTAAGACATTAACCCCAGAAAATCTGGTTTTAGGTTTTAAAAACCCCCTATCTTCCGACAATGAAATGGGGTAATCTGCCGGTTCTCTTGATAGGGTTATGCACTTTAGGTGCTAACCATCTTTTTGCCCAATCCATTGTACAGCCGAAGCAACTGGACTATAGTTCCATGGGAATCCTCTACAGTAAGGAGAAAGTGTTTGAACTCAGGCCTCATTCCAACGGAGGAGCGATCTCCATGCAGTTTGGAAAAATCAAGACCTTCTATAAAACCCATTTCTATCAGTTTGACATGGGCTACCTGAAACATCCCAAAGAATACAGGCAATCCGTCACCTTCAATTCAAGCAATCCATTCGCGCGTACTTCAAATAGCTATACCTACGGAAAGCAAAATTATTTCATGGTCCTCCGTGGTGGTGTCGGAAAGAAAATTTATTTCTCCGAGAAGGCCAAGCGGAAAGGTGTGGCTGCGGGGGTGAGTTATGAACTCGGTCCATCCATCGGATTGCTGATTCCATATTACCTGGAGCTGTCGAGGATCGAAGATGGAGGATCACAGGATTACATCTCCACCGAAAGGTATAGTGAAGAAAACGCAGATGTCTTCCTGGATAATTCTAAAATAATCGGACCAGCCTCCTTCTTTAGAGGATTCGGCAATATATCAGCGATCCCGGGTGTGCATGCACGACTCGGCGCCCATTTCAGCGTCGGCGCCTTTGATAAATATGTCAAGGCCTTTGAAATGGGGATCATGATTGACGCCTTTGTCAAACCCGTTCCGATCATGGTGATTGAAAACAATTCACCTGCTTTTATCAATGGCTATATTTCCTTCCAGATAGGGAAACGGCAATAAGCAGAGGGCAGAGGGCAGAGGGCATAGTGCGGCATAGAGCATTGCGCATAAAGTAAAATTCAAAACACATATTTTTTTACAAAAAAAATATGTGTTATTCGAAGCCTCCGGCTGCGGATAGTAGCATCAACAAAAATCAAAGGCTATTTGACAATCACACACAGGAGCCTCCAGGCTCCATGCAACCAGACTGCCCTATGCTCTATGCTCTCTGCTTTTTCGAAAACCACCAATAAAACGGAACACCAGACAAAATCAGCAACATCCCCAAAATCGCTTCGCGCGGCTGCGTCACGATCGTATTG
>DATHZY010000486.1:0-5198 GCA_035458325.1 Saprospiraceae bacterium
TCCCAACAGGTGAATCATTTGACAGGACAAGTTTTACTTTTTTAGATGCTGGTTTGGGTGCCAACGTCAGGCTCCAGGGGGTTGACCGTACCAAACTTGATGTTGGAGTAGGCGCATTCCATTTAAATAGACCCAATTATACCTTTTATAAGAATCCACTAATTGATACCAGGCTGCCGATCAGGCTTTCTTTTTACGGACTTGGAATATTGAAAGTGCTTGATATCCTGGATATCTACGCTAATGGCTTATATCAGGATCAGGGGCCTTATTCAGAGACAGTCGTTGGTGGTGGTGCCATCATTCACTTGAGCCAAAAAAAGGCTAGGGAAGTAGAGCTTCACCTTGGAGCGGCTGTTCGGTTGAATGATGCCTTGATCCCGCAGATCGCCCTCGGGTATGACGGATGGAAAGGAGGATTCAGCTATGATATTAATACCTCTGATTTTGAAGTCGCGACTGACGGTAAAGGCGGCCCGGAATTCTTCCTTACCTATACATACAAGAAGCTATGCCCGCTCAAACAAACGAAGGTCTGTACAATTTTCTGATCTGCCTCAATAGATAACTACTGTAAAAATGAAGCGTCAATATATACTCATCTTCTTCTTCACGACAGCGATCCTGAGCCTGGCTAAGGGTCAAACCCTGAATGCCTATGCAAAAGGCGCGCAGGAAGCTTTCGAGAAAAAGGACTATTACACCGCTTACAATTTCCTGCGCATCGCCCACGAGATTGAACCCAATAACACGGTGCATACCTATAACCTGGCTGAAGCCGCACGGCATTACGCTGCCTTCACCATGGCTGAAAAATATTATGCTGAAGTCGATAGTAGTGCACAAGCCGCCAACTATCCGGAGACAAATTTTTGGTTAGGATACGTAAAAGAAAGACTCGGTAAATACCAGGAAGCCCTTGATCTGTACCAGATTTATGCATCCGAGCATAGTGGTGAAGATTCCCTCCTCACAGCGGATGCTCAAAAACATATTGAAATATGTACCTGGGCCATCAGGGAATTGGCCAACAAAGACACTTTACTCAAACTTGAACACCTCGGTCCTGAAGTCAACACGACTTTTTCTGAATTCGGTGCTGCCAATGAAGACAGCTTATAGTATTATAGTTCCCTGCGATTTTTAGGTAAGGCCGATGTGGCACTTCCTGAAAAGCCCTATGCCAAGATACTTATCAGTAAGAATGATTCAACCGGGGTAGTCGACACCATCCTGAATGATCTCAATTTCCACACATCCCATACAGCTTTTAATGAAGCAAAGGACCGTGTGTTCTATACGATTTGCGATTATATCAATGGTATTGATATACGTTGTGACATCCATTACCGGGATATCGTAGACGGTGAGTTTGGTCTCGCGCAGAAACTGCCTGAGCCTATCAACATGGCTGGTTATACAACCACACAGCCTCATGTAGGGTATGATCCGGAATCAAAAAGAGAAGTCCTCTATTTTGCCTCAGATCGTCCGGGTGGAAAAGGGAAATTGGATATCTGGTATTGCTACATTGCAGGACCTGATAATTTTTCTGCTCCTGAGAACCTTATGAGTGTTAACTCTCCTGACAATGAGGTTTCACCATTTTATCATCGCAAGAGCAAAACATTATATCTGAGTTCGAATGGTTATTTGGGTTTCGGAGGACTGGACGTATACAGTGTTAAGAATCAACAAGGAGTCTGGGATACGCTAGTCAATCTGGGATCACCGGTCAATAGTAGTCTTGATGATGCATTCTACAGTGTCTCTGCGGATGGCATGGAAGGTTATTTTTCATCCAATCGACTTGGATCCATGTACCTCTCACCTGAGGATGAAGCTTGTTGCTTTGATATCTATCGCTACGAAAAGCCACCTTTGAAGGATCGTGTTATATTGGTCAGGACATTCGAAACATATAAAGGACTCAATCCTCAACCTCTTTTTGGTGTAAGAGTTGTGCTTGCTGTTCAACCAGATGGTGCAGCTGACATCCGGGAGGACTATCTTTCAAATGAATACTACTATGTCCTTGATAGAGATAAAAATGTGAATGTATCGGGAACTAAGAAGGGTTATAAACCAGACTCAAGGACCTTTAATACCTCTGACAATCCGGATGCAGATACACTCATCATTGACTTATTCCTCGAAGTCGACAAGATTGATGTGTTCCTCTACTCCAAAATATATTTTGATAATGATGAACCGGGTCCAAGTACCGCGGATCGCACTGATGTTTCCTACTTCCAGACCTATGATGCATATACTGCACGCAGAAGTAAGTTCGTAGAAGAATTTACGGCCGGCAATCCTCCGGGAAATAAAGAAATGGCGACAAAGGCTATTGATGGGTTCTTTAATGATTCCATTCCGAAAGGAAGACGTGAGTTAGAAACCCTGATGCATATCCTGGAACAATACCTGCGTGATGGAAAGCAAATGGCCATCTACCTCAAAGGATATACGAGTCCGCTGGCCTCAGCTGATTATAATCTACGGTTGGGTAAACGAAGGATTTCGAGTATACAGAATGAATTCAAGGTATTCAGGGGAGGTGTACTCTGGAAGTATATGGAGTCAGGAGACCTTGTTGTAGCTGAAAAATCCTTTGGTGAAGAGATGGCACCGAAGACTGTCAGTGACGATCCCAAGAAAGCAAGACAATCTATCTATAGTCCGGAAGCATCGGAAGAACGCCGTGTTGAAATTGTTGAAGTAAAGTATTAACAGACATGAACATACCTATCCTTAATATCCTGAACAGTGGCAAGATGGCCCTACGCATGATTTTCATCATGTGCAGTTTGCTGATGTTATCCCAACAGGATGCGAAAGCAACGCACATTGTAGGAGGGAATCTTACATACCGGTGTCTGGGCAATAACCAATATGAGATCAGGCTCTCCCTTCGAAGGGACTGTCTGCTCGGAGCTGATGACGCCCAGTTTGATGATCCGGCTTCCATTGGTTTCTTTGATGCCACGACCAATTTACCCCTCGCTTTTGTGGGCTTCGGGGGTGAGTTTTTGATGGATTTCAATGAAGATGATACCCTCAACCAGGTATTGGTCAGTGATTGCAGCATTGCCGGTAATCCAGTGTGTGTGCACCAGACAACCTACGTGGATACGATATTCCTGCCATTTTGGGCAAATGGTTATAAGATGGTCTATCAGCGATGCTGCCGGAATGGCTCTGTGTTGAATATCATGAATCCCCTGTTGACAGGTATGACATTGGTATCTGAAATGTCAGGTGAAGCCCAACAAGTATGTAAAAGTTCTCCACAGATTGGTTCATATCCACCGATTTATATCTGTGTGAATAAAGACATTGATTACTTTCTTCCGGCTACTGACTCACAGGGTGATTCCCTTGCTTTCAGTTTAGCCACACCGTATAGTGGAGGTGATATTATCAACAATATGCCACAACCACCTAATCCGCCTCCTTATGACCTGATCAATTGGCGACCACCGTATAGTCTCGCCAATGTGATGGGAGGTATCCCACTGGCTATTGATCCGGCTACCGGGCATATCACCGGTAGACCGAATACCATCGGCCAGTTTGTGATTACGATCGTCATTTCTTCTTTTCGAAATGGAAGGGAATTGACACAGACACGAGTGGATTTTCAATACAATGTAAGAGCATGCCGGGATGTACCTGTTGCAGATTTTACTTCACCGGGTTTGAATTGCGATGGTCTCACAATGAATTTTACCAATCTCTCTGTAGATGCCGATGAATATCTCTGGATCTTTGATTACGGTAATCCGGCGAGTGATACGTCTATTGAAGTCAACCCAATTTATACATATGATCAGGAAGGTTTTTATGATGTAGCCTTGATAGTCAACGACAGTGATAAGATTTGCTATGATACCATCATTCAGACGGTTGGTGTGTTCTTTTCCAATTTGAATGCGGAGTTTAGTTATGGCTCCAATTCATGTACCGACGGAATTATACTTGATGCCACTGATCTATCCACCGGCTCATATCCGATTGTGGGATGGGAATGGTTGTTAACGTATCCGGGAGGGGTTTTGGCGAGTACTGATCAGAATCCAACTTTTAATTTTGACATAGAGGAACCATCAACTGCCTTCCTCGTATTAATCGTGACGGATACCAATGGATGTACAGCTTCAGAAGCCAAGTCCTTCCAGGTGCAGGAACTTGACCTGATATTCAATCCCGAAGCAGACAGTATCTGTAATGGAGAGTCAGTTCATCTTTTATTAAATGGTGATTCAACATTGACATACACATGGGAACCACCTCTTGGTTTGAATCTTAACAAGCCCTGGGACCCGATTGCATTCCCTGGTGTCTCAGTCGAATATTATGTAACAGTTACGGACGGTGTTTGTACGATATCTGATTCTATATGGGTGGATGTACAACAACTGCCGGATCTGTCATTTGATTATGTGACTGATTGCAAGAGCCTGGAAGTTCAGTTTAACAATACATCTACGAATGGTGTAAACTATCACTGGGATTTTGGAGATACTTTGATAACCACTGACACTTCGATTCTTGTAAATCCAACCTATACATACAACCAACCTGGTGTATATATCGTAACACTCTCCTCAAGAGATGGGTGTGATGTCTCGATTACAGATACCATCACCGTAAATACGATCCTGGACCAATTGCCGGAAGCGACGGTCAATTGTTTTCAGGATTCTATAGAACTTAATCCTGGATTTAATCCGCTATACAATTACGTCTGGTCACCTGCCGAGTTTCTCGATAATGCTAATTTGCCAAATCCAACGGCGGGGGTTGAAAATGATACATGGTTCTACGTAACTATCACGGAAAATTCCTTGCCTGGTTGTCAGATTGTTGACAGTATCCTGCTTCAGGTGCCCGATGATTTTGAGATCGATGCAGGAGAGGAAACTATCACCAGCTGTGATTTTAATGATATTACTCTATCGGCTACAGTAACAGGTAATACAAATGTGACGATCACCTGGAAGGACGTTGATGGTACTATACTTGGTAATGGCAATGTCCTTGTGGTCAATCCTGAAAATTCAACAACCTATTACGTCATGGCTATGGATACCCTCGGATGTATGAAAACTGATTCCATAAGGGTGCTAAAGCCAGATCCAACATTTGAAGTCAATATTATTCCAAATGATACTGTTTACTGCTACATTCAGACT
>DATHZY010000487.1:0-4834 GCA_035458325.1 Saprospiraceae bacterium
ATATATAACTATTTATGTTTTTATTTATATTTCAATTAAAATTGAAAGCATTGAAATTATTAAGGGTAAAACCCGGTTATTTGGACTCCAGCCTAGGGTTAAATACCTATACTGCCTTTTTGGATGGTGTAAACAGGTTGATTTGCCGGTTAGTAAGTCAACGCGGTGGTCCTAAATTTCACCAATCAATTCCTTGAATGCATTTATCTTGTTCGTCATATGATCAATATAGCCATCATCGCCGGAGGGCCTTCAGCGGAGCGCGGAGTTTCCCTCAAAAGCGCCCAGACTGTGGCCAAACATCTCCCTTCTGAAAAATACAATGTCACCACGATCGACATTACGCCGGAAGGTTGGAAGGATCTTGATACAGGTGCCGTTGTTGACCTTAACAGGTTTTGTTTACCCGCGATTAATGGTCAGCCGTCGAAGACATTTGATTTTGCCTTCATCATCATTCACGGTACGCCGGCAGAGGATGGCAAGCTTCAGGGCTATCTTGAGATGATGGGCGTACCACATAGTGCATGCAATGTATTGACCAGTGCGCTGACATTTAATAAGCAAGTGTGCAAGGACCACCTCAAGCAATACAACATCCCGATGGCGGAAAGTATGATTGTCACTGCTGTCACATCCGCAGAAGAGGTTCAGCAACACAACATCACTCTTCCGTTGTTTGTCAAACCGAACAATAATGGTTCGAGTTATGGGGTGACAAAAGTGAAAACCTGGGATCAGCTGGAGACAGCCATTCGTCATGCACGCGAGTATGATCATGAGGTCATGATCGAGCGAGCCTTGGCAGGGAAGGAATTCTCTTGTGGAGTAGTTCGTGAAGGATCCACCTACCATGTCCTGCCGATTACAGAGATCATTCCCAAGGGAGAATTCTTTGATTTTGCAGCCAAGTATGAAGGGGAAAGCCAGGAGATCACGCCCGCGAGACTTGATGCATCGTTGGCTGCGCAATGCCAGGAAAGATCCGGAAAGCTCTACAGGCTTCTCGGATGTCGTGGTATGGTTCGATTTGATTATATCCTGGAAGGGGACACCTTCTATTTGCTAGAGGCCAATACAACACCCGGCATGTCAGAAGCATCGATTATTCCACAACAAGCAAAAGCGTATGGTTGGACTATTGGAAAACTCCTGGATATTGTCGTCACAGATTGTCTTGCCAACAAACATTAATACCGCTATCGTAACAGGGATTATGATGAAAATCAAATGAAGTAATTGGCGACAAAAAAATAACTATTTACGGAGAGGACCATTTTCAGCCAGAATATCCCTGAAGACTTTACGCCCTACTACAAGTACACTTCCAATGACCCCTCCGATCACGATACTGATCAATATTTTCCGCAGTAGGGATATTTGAGTTGGCTGAATGGGAGACAACGGCGCATCAATGACCTGAATAAACGGCATTTTATTTTTCAGGCTAAAATCAGCTACTTCCGTATTCTTGAGTACTTCCGCATACATAGCGGATAGTGCGGTAATCTCTCTTTGAAGGCGGAGTTCTGAAATCTGGTCCGTACGCATCAGCAGACCACGATGGGAATCCTTAAAATTAGCAAGCTGGTATTCGGTGCCTTTCAAAACCGCCAGGACTGAATCCTTCTTGGCGGTGATCACGGAGAGTGTCTTGGATTGCTTTTCAATGGCTTTGTTGACATAGTACTCGCTCAGTGATTCAAACATACGATTAGCTAATGCCAATGAAAGATCTTCATTGGTCGTAGACACGTCGATGGACATGATGTTGGTATCCTCATTATAGTCTGCGGTGATGAGGGCTTTCTTGGGATTATCTGGTGGGCCTATGATAAAGTTAAATAACAACAAGAGCATTTCATTTTCCTCACGTTTAAAACCGGGGAGGCTGTCGTGAGTAAAAAAAGACCCGGATTCAGACATGTCATCCTTCTGGACAGATTGGTTAAGATCGTATTCACGGATCAGATGATTGGCCAGAAAATCATCTTTCCCATCGATGATGATTTTACCAAACAGGGTGTGTTCGATCACGCGCCTGGATTTACTAAGGGCTAGAATTTTGTCAAGGTTGTAACGCGAAGGCCGGACGGAACCCAGACCAAACTGGCCAAGAATACCGGTCAAACCCGGAGAGCTCCCACCTTCTTCCTCGTCGACACTAAAGGTAATCTTTGCCAGGTAAGTGGGTTCAAACTTGATATACTGGTATCCCTGATAGGCAAGTGTCAGCAGAATACATACAGCAGGGATATACCAATAGCGGATAACTTCATGGATAAAAGACCTGATCTTCAGGATGAGATCACGCAATGAAATCTCATCGTTGTATGTAGATTCTTTTACTTCCATGTGTTTATCCGCTGATCAGTTTCATGAGATACTGGCCATAACCACTCTTTAACAAAGGTTGTGCCTGAATGGATAATTGTTCTTTGGTGATAAATCCCATCCGGTAAGCCACCTCTTCAATGCATCCTATTTTTAGTCCCTGCCGCTTTTCAATTATCCGGACAAATTCGGTGGCATCATGCAGGCTGTCAAAAGTTCCGGTGTCAAGCCAGGCGGAGCCTCTGCCAAAAGTCTTCACACGTAAAAGGCCCTGCTCGAGATACTTCCGGTTGACATCCGTGATTTCATATTCTCCGCGTGCAGAGGGGGATAGGTTTTTTGCGATTTCCAGCACCGAATTATCGTAAAAGTAAAGTCCTGGAACAGCAAAATTAGATTTTGGGTGTTCAGGTTTTTCGATGATCTCCAGTGCGCGCATGTTTTCATCAAACGTCACCACCCCATATCGTTCGGGATCAGATACAGGATATGCGAAAATCACAGCACCTTCCGGATTCTTGCAATCCGCCAGGAAGTCCGGCATCTGGTTCCGATAGAATATGTTGTCACCCAGGATGAGGCAGACATCATCAGTACCTACAAAATCAGCCCCGATGACAAAAGCCTGAGCCAGGCCATTGGGAACGCTTTGGATAGCATACTGAAAATTACAACCAAGGGTGCTTCCGTCCTCCAGCAGCCTCACGAAGCCGGCATGATCTTCCGGCGTGGTGATAATCAGGATATCCCTGATACCTGCCAACATGAGGACAGACAGTGGGTAATAGATCATCGGTTTGTCATAAACCGGGATCAGTTGCTTTGATACGGCCCGGGTAATCGGATATAGCCGGGTCCCGGAGCCGCCTGCGAGTATAATGCCTTTCACAAGGGTAAAGATAGGTAAGAGCTGTCAGCCGTCAGCTATAAGCTATCAGCCGTCAGTTTTCAGTCCGCAGTCTTCAGTCTCCAGTCTCCAGTGGGCAGTCCTCAGTCTTCAGTGCGGCGATCCTGCAACGGCCATAGCCTTTTGGTCTAATGGCATTCAAGCCGAGGGACAATCATGGCTCTGGCTTAGGAGATTTTTTCAGGGCCGGCTCCCACATGGTCTGGGATGAATTTTCCCTGAGTGCAATAAGGTGTAAGATGACTATTTACCCATTGCATAATGGCAGCGCTATGTTCATTAGGATAGAGAAGGTGCACATTGGGTCCCGCATCGAGGGTAAAACAAACAGGGACACCCGTCTCCTTGCGGAATCGCCAGATCTCCTTGATCAGGGAAATGGTACCTGGTTCCATCAGGATAAAAGGAGTGCTACCGCTCATCATCAGCGCATGAAGTTGCAGAGCCTCTGATTCAACGATTGAGATAAAAGCTTCCAGGTTTGTTCCGGTGGCCATCACTTCCGATAGCCGGATCAGATTTTGACGTGCTTCAGCATACCTGGTTTCGGCATACGCGAGTCCCTCCATCAAACGATGACCTGCGGTGCTCGAAACTGATTTTTCAGCAGTACTGACGATCAGTATCGTGTCTCTGTAATCCTTAAAAACAGGTGCGATGTGTTGTTCCCACGGAATACTAAACAAATCACTGCTTTCCGGTGCATTTGGAGTTTCGCCCCAAACAGCGGCTACCGGATAGACCGATCTGCAAGCGCTTCCTGAACCAAGGCGAGCGACTTCCGAGGCCATCTGCCACCATTCGGAGCGTTGCAGGGCTTTGCCTCCATGAATCTGGTCATGGATGTCCATCAGGCACAGCGAAAGGGCACTCATCGCACTTGCTGAAGAAGCTATACCGGCACCATGGGGAAATGTATTCTGCGAATCAATGGTTACAGACGCATTCGATAACCATGGAAAACGATCATTAACCAGAGCGAAAAAAGTTTTGATTTTGGGTTCGAAGGATGGCTTTGGCACACCTTCATACGACACCTGCAATCCAGGTGAATCAGCATCCGGGGTAACAGCAAGACGCATCAAGGTATGGCATGCTGAGAGCGTAAAACTCAATGATGGGTTGCGCGGCAATTGCAGGCCGTGTTTGCCCCAGTATTTGATTAAAGCTATGTTAGACGGAGAACGCCAGGCAGAAGTAAAGGTCATACACCACAAAGATTCCTGCGTAAAAGTAATATTCCGTGGCGGATGAGCGTCTTACTCAACGGTGATCTCAAAATCACGGAGGATCATATCCATGATCCGGTCTTGTCCGGGGATATATCCTTCCTTAAGATCGTACCCATAAAGCTTGCCGACGGTTTGCCATTTCATGGCATTAAAACCCCCGCGCACATCTTTCAGAATATCATAGGTCGAGGTATTCAAATGGCGTTCTATCATTTTAACCAGGATTTTACCCTGTGTTCGGGATAGGTTTTTAAGGGGATCAGTAAATTCGTCCTTCACATCCTTTTGGATGGTTTTGGCATACTTCTTAGCCTTTCCGTTTTTCATGCCCAGTGTTTCAGCTTCATACTTACGGTACAGC
>DATHZY010000488.1:0-8562 GCA_035458325.1 Saprospiraceae bacterium
AAACTGATCTACAATCATAGCGCTTCTAAGAGCACTACATTCCTGGTGGGTGAGGACGGTGAAAATATTATTGCACCTTCCTATAAGCTTGGTCGTGCACAGTTATGGCAGGAACGCCAGATGATCAATTACCAGGTTGCCGGAGAACATCATCTGCCGATGTTAGGTGATCTGGAAATAGCGTGGAGAGGAAGCATCGTCAATGCTGACCGGATAGAACCAAATCTCCGGTTTTTCTCTAGCCAGTATGATGCCGAGACAGGAACCGAAGGTATTCCGTTGGCGAATGTCAATGATCCTTATTACTTCTGGAGAAACCTGAATGATGACATCAAGGTTGGAGCTATTGATTTCACACTGCCGATCCTGAAGCACAAGAACGATGGGAGTAAGATCAAGGTTGGAGGATTCCTCAGTAACAAAGAAAGAAATTTTGATGAGTACCGGTACATCATCGCTACGCCGCAGTATGCAACAGATTATACCGGCGATATCGATGCATTTTTCGCAGATGACAATACAGGGTTGCTACGCGTAGACAAACTGAGCGGAGGCAGGAGCAGATATGTGATCGGTAATTATATCAACGAAGCTACCCGCGTTGAAAACAGTTATACGGGCTATGAAGATGTCAGCGCTGCATATGCCATGGTCACCATTTCACCATTACGTAAATTGAAACTCATAGCCGGAGCCAGATTGGAGAGCACTGACATCTTTGTCCAAAGTAAGATAGTGCAGATCATCGGGGAGACTCCTGATAGTACCAATACCGGGCAGATCGATGTCACCAATGTGCTTCCCTCGGTCAACCTGGTCTATGCGATTGGAGAAAGCATGAACATCAGGGCAAGCTATAATCAGACCCTCGCCCGACCTAACCTGAGAGAGATCGCTCCTTTTGCTTCGTTTGATCCGTTGATTGATGAGTTTTTTATAGGTAATCCTGAATTGGTCACCACCGATATAAAAAACTATGACCTTCGTTGGGAATGGTTTACACAACCAGGAGAACTCTATGCAGTCAGTGTGTTTTATAAGACATTTGAAAATCCGATCAGTCTTCAATATCTCAATTCTTCAAACCCTGAGTTCCAGTTCGCCAACGTAGATCAAGGAACTATTGGAGGTATTGAACTAGAGTTGAGGAAAACGCTTGGGTTTATCGCGCCGGCATTTGATAAGTTTAAGATCTCTACGAACCTGACGTTTATAACATCTACGATGGATGTCATTGAACAATCCGGTCTCGAACCTGAATCAAGGCCATTCGAAGGACAATCGCCGGTGTTAGCCAATCTCTCCCTTGGATATTTGGATCCTGATTCCAAATGGGATATCCAGGTATCCTACAACTACACAGGTGAAAGACTTGCGGTCGTGGGGCTCAATTCACCGGATATCTATGAGAGGGGATTATCCACACTGGATGCGGTGATTTCAAAGAAACTTGGGAATGTCTCCCTGAAGTTTGCTGCCAATAACCTGTTAAATCCGAACTATACCACATCAAGTGAATACCTCGGTCAGGAATATCTGACACGGCAATATAAGAAAGGGACATCCTTCGTATTGTCAGTGGCTTATGAGCTCTGACCCTTCCAATCTGGCATTAGATTTTTTTATTATCGGAGCCCCGGGATTCTTTATGATTCCGGGGTTTTTTCTAGCTTGCCTCTCCCATTCCGGAAAATGAATTACAATAGTGGGATTTTTAGTTCGTTTATTGTGTTGTAATGCCTATGAAAAATCGCCATAAATCCCGCGTAGAAAGTAAGAGCCGCAACAGTGGCAGGATCGTATCCTTTATCGTTCATGCGTTGCTCTTGATTGTGCTTTTCCTTCCCATTTTTGCCATGAAGCCACCGGAAGAGCCTACCAAGGAGGCCTTGGTCATTCAGTTTGATTATCCTTATAATCAGTACGTTAAGCCTGAAGTCGAAAAATTTGAGGAGCCCGAAAACATGGATATGGCCTCCAAGATGTCAGGTAGTGAGGCAGGGGGTAGTCCGGCTTCTGAGGAAGCCAGGCAGTCAAGGCCCCAGGAGGCAGCTCCTTCCAGATTGGCCACCCCTTCAGTGACTTCCGTCATGAAGACCAGCAGCGCACTTCGTTCCAACATAGGTGAGATTCCACTCCCAACCCCAAAAATCGTTACACAGCAAGCCTGGCAATCGGTCAATGATTTCAGCTCTTTTGAAAGTGATGGTGTAGAAGAGATGCGGTGGATCGACCAGTCAGATGGCAGTTTTGGTGATGTTGCAGGCTCCGGCCCCGGTGATGGTGAAGACGATTCTGAAATCTGGAGCGATGGTTTTGGCTCAGGTACAGGTGGTCAGGGAGGCCAGGGTGGTGGAACCGGCAGCCAGAATGGCGTTGGTTCAGGTCCGGGAGGTGGTACCGGGGCAGGCAGTGCCGGTAAAAACACGGGGGTCGGCCAGGATGGCAATGGACTTGATTGGGGGGTTGGACTTGACGGATTGCTTGACAGGGAACTTGTGCGTCGGGCAAACGTGGGAAGTCTTGCTATTAAGGAAGGAAAAGTGAATATTTTTATCTGCGTTGATAGAAGCGGCATGGTTGTATCAACCAAATATGACTATTCAGGCTCTACCATCAAGGATCCTGCATTCGTAGCAAAAGCAGAGGCATGTGCCTCTTCCTATATTTTCGCCCGTGATGATGATGCGCCCGAGAAGCAGTGCGGGAAGCTGGCCTTCATCTTCAAGATTAAATAGCCGCTTAACCTACCCTTTGATCATACTCTAGGTAGCGATTACCTGCTGGCGGCAATGACTTCCATCTCCAACAATACTCCGTAGTGGAGCTCTCCACATGGTATCACGGCTCTTGCTGGCTTGTGGTCACCCATACAGTCTGCATATACCCGGTTGATTTCAGGCCAGTAGGAGCTGTCAGGGATATATATGGTTGCCTTCAGG
This sequence comes from Saprospiraceae bacterium, assembly GCA_035458325.1. GTDB lineage: Bacteria > Bacteroidota > Bacteroidia > Chitinophagales > Saprospiraceae > Opimibacter. The sequence goes on from DATHZY010000488.1 coordinate 2,943, forward strand.
ACCTTGCCCAGTCCAGAGCCGGAAGCCTCCAGTATCGCACTAATGTTGGCCATGACCTGACGCATCTGGGGTTCGACTCCTCCCTCAACAACCTGGTTTGAAACCGGATCCAGCGGCAACTGCCCAGAGACAAAGACAAGTCCATGATGTGTGATCGCCTGGCTATAGTGGCCTGCTGGCATAGGAGCGGCATTGGTTACTATTTTTTCCATTGTTAAACATTAATAATGAGTGAATTAGACGACTCTTTTGGGCAAAATATTCCAATCCAGTAGAACAATAGGTATCTTTGCACCGTTTTTGTAAAACATTAAAGCAAAAAAACTCAATATCATGCAGGATCAGATGGTTGACCAACAACTGAAATACAAAGTAAAAGATATTACACTGGCCAAATGGGGCCGGATGGAAATTGAACTGGCGGAGGCTGAAATGCCAGGACTGATGGCGCTCAGAGAGCAATACAAAACCATCAAGCCGCTCAAGGGTGCCCGTATCGCTGGTTGCCTGCATATGACCATTCAGACAGCAGTACTGATTGAGACCCTTGTTGATCTGGGAGCTGAAGTAACCTGGTCTTCATGCAATATCTTCTCGACCCAGGATCATGCCGCTGCTGCTATCGCCGCCGCAGGTATCCCTGTGTATGCCTGGAAAGGCATGTCTCTCGAAGAAGCAGACTGGTGCATCGAACAAACATTGTTTGCATTCAGCGATGGTCAGCCATTGAATATGATCCTCGATGACGGAGGTGACCTCACGAACATGGTGCTGGATAAATACCCTGAACTCGTTGATGGTATCAAGGGTATCACAGAAGAAACTACTACGGGTGTACTCCGCCTGTATGAAAGAGAGAAAAATGGCTCGTTAACCTTGCCGGCCATCAACGTCAATGACTCCGTTACCAAATCAAAATTTGACAACAAATACGGTTGCCGGGAAAGTTGTGTAGATGCGATCCGCAGGGCTACCGACATCATGATGGCTGGTAAAGTGGCTATTGTAGCAGGATATGGTGATGTAGGAAAAGGCTCAGCCGCCTCGCTGCGTTCTGCAGGATGCCGCGTGATCGTTACTGAAATCGACCCGATCTGTGCATTACAAGCTGCGATGGAAGGTTTTGAAGTAAGGAAAATGATTGAGGCTATTCCTCATGCAGATATCGTAGTGACCGCTACAGGTTGCATCAATATCCTGACGGCTGAACACTTCAAGCTCATGAAGGATAAAGCAATCGTTGCTAACATCGGTCACTTTGATAATGAAATTGATGTGGCGTGGCTCAATAAGAATGCCGGAAGCACCAAGGTGGAAATCAAACCACAGGTAGATAAATATACCATCAACGGTAAGGACATCCTCCTGCTCGCGGAAGGCCGCCTGGTCAACCTGGGTTGTGCCATGGGTCACCCATCTTTTGTGATGTCAACTTCATTTACCAATCAGGTCATTGCCCAGATTGAACTCTGGACAAAAGGTGACCAGTATGGTAACCAGGTATATGTGCTACCAAAACATCTTGACGAACTCGTAGCGAGATTGCACCTTGACAAACTGGGTGTTCAGCTCGATACACTATCGACAGAGCAGGCTACATATATTGGTGTTACCCCCGAAGGACCTTACAAGCCGGAATACTACCGTTACTAATGGATGACCTGCTGCCCCGGACAGGGTGGGGGTTGAAAGCAATATTACTAACCATACTGCTTTCCACCTGCCTGTCTTCATGGGTCTCCGCAACGAATGCACACGATATACACGTGAGTGTTTGCGAGTTGAGATGGAATGAAGAGACCGGAGCATTCGAAGTGTCGATAAAAATATTCATCGATGACCTGGAGCGTGCCCTTACAATGGAGGGAGCTCCAGGTCTTTTTATTGGTACACCCAAGGAAGTAAAGGAGGCAAACGTACATATCGCGTCATACCTTCAGAAGCATTTTACGATTGATGTGGATGGCGTCCGGCTGGTTCCCGATTTCCTTGGCAAAGAAATATCTGATGACCTGCTGGCCGTCTGGTGCTACATCGAATTCCCTGCAAAACTGAGTCGCTCAAAGAAGTGCACCCTGGCTAATGATATCTTACTGGAACTCTATGATGACCAGCGTAATATCATGGATATTCGAATGAATAAGTCACATAAGGATTATACCATCTTCCAACCGGGTCGTACTACCTGGACGTATACCTACTGATCCATGTTTAAGAAACTCTTCATCTGGCCTATCAAGCTATATCAGATCACCTTATCACCATTACTTGGGGCTAACTGCCGGTACACACCTTCCTGCAGTCATTATATGGTCGGAGCTATTGAGGAGTGGGGTCCGGTCAAGGGGATCTGGATGGGTCTCCGGAGGATTTCACGGTGCCATCCATGGGGTGGCCATGGACATGATCCTGTACCAAAGCGGACCCAACACAAGTGATTTTTCGCTGGTGTCAGCAATCCAATTCTGACCTTAAACTGAAACCCAGGCAGCGTACCTCCGGTACTTTGCTTTTAAGAAATCCTATCGGGTAGGTTTTTCACTGATTTGCCATGGGAGGTATATGCATATGTAGAATTTTCTCTGTCAATCTCTTTTATATCTGATTTTTTCACTTTCACTTTGGAATTCTTTATATTTTGGGTACAATTCGTTTACTCACCTATTACGCATTCAAAACCAAAACAAATGAAAAAACAATTACTTCTCCTATTAGGAATGGTGTGCCTGTCTTTTTCTTTAAAAGCCCAGGTGACCACTTCCGCCATGACAGGTTATGTCATGGATAATTCCAATCAACCATTACCTGGTGCCAATGTATTGGCGACCCACACTCCATCAGGAACAATCTATGGTGTAATCACCCGTGATGATGGAGGATATACCATTCCCAACATGCGGGTAGGTGGACCCTATATGCTGGAGGTTAGCTTTGTAGGCTATGAAAAGAAATCCATTGAGGGCATCTATCTCAAGCTGGGGGAAAAACTCCGGCATGATGTCACCTTGATGGAATCCGCTACGGAGCTTGGAGAGGTTGAGGTGGTTGCCAGTGGTGCGACGGTGATCAATAGCGACCGCACGGGTGCGGCCACCTTTATCACCAATGACCAGCTTCGCAATATGCCTACGATCACCAGATCGGCGGCGGATATGACCCGTCTCAATCCAATGGCTGCTGAAGGAGGCTCCTTTGCAGGCCGGAATGATCAGTACAATAACTATTCCCTGGATGGAGCCATTTTTAATAACCCATTTGGACTTGATGCTGCTACGCCAGGTGGCCAGGCAGATGCCCAGCCGGTATCTCTTGACGCACTGGAGCAGATCACTGTGGCTATCGCTCCATATGATGTATCGCAATCCGGATTTACAGGTGCTTCGATTGATGCTGTGACAAAGTCCGGTACCAATGAGCTAAAAGGGACTGTCTTCGGTTACTATCGTAACAAGAGTATGCTTGGTGTCAAGGTAGAGGATACTGAAGTAACCCGCGGTGACCTCACAGCGCTACAGACTGGATTTAGTATCGGTGGCCCTATTGTCAAGAATAAAATCTTCTTCTTTGCCAATTTCGAACTCGAGCGTCGCTCAGATCTGGGTTCCTATTTTCTGGCAGATCGGGATGGCCTGGAGGGCGCTAATGTATCCAGGGTTTCCGCGACAGATCTTGAATTTGTATCAGGACTGTTGAGCCAGTATGGATATAATTCCGGTGCTTACGAAAACTACAAACACAATACCGACAATCAGAAAGCCATTCTCAAGTTTGACTTTAACCTGGGAACGAACCATAAACTAAGTGCCACCTTCAATTATCTGGATGCCTATAAAGACAAACCAGCTCACCCATCCGCTATCGGCCGCAGGGGACCAGACTTTCAAACCTTGCAGTTCGAAAACTCAGGGTACACAATCAATAATGATATTCTCGGTGGAGTCATCGAGTTGAAATCTATTTTTGGAAATAAGTATGCCAACAAATTCCAGATAGGTCTCACTCAATTTAAGGACAGCCGTGATCCGTTTTCAACTCCGTTCCCTGTCCTCAGTATAGCAAAGGATGGCGTACGCTATATCGTGGCCGGTCACGAGCCTTTTTCGATTCACAACAAACTTGATCAGCAAGTCCTCCAGATTTCCGACAATTTCAATATCTACCTGAAAGGCCATACGCTGACGCTCGGTGGTAGCCTGGAGAAGTTCTCCTTTGACAATTCCTTTAACCTGAATGCATATGGTGGAACCTTCGGACCTGATATTGATATCGCCAGTGTTGAAAGCTATGTGAATTCCCCTGAGTTTGCTGCGCTGGTTGCTGGTGCGCAGACAACCTTTGATAATAACAATGCCAATGATACCTGGGCGCTTGCTGAAACCAATATGGGTCAATTAGCTTTCTATGCACAAGATGAATGGGCAGTCAGCGATCAGTTCACCTTGACCTTGGGTTTGCGCGCGGACATTCCTCTTTATTTTGATACGCCCGAAAAGATCCAGGAGAACATAGACAGGAATTGCTGCTATGATCCTACGATCGTATACTCCGATGAAAATGGGGCACCAGTCACTTTTGATCAGACTGTATTGCCAGAGTCAACACCATTGTTCTCTCCTAGATTAGGATTTAATGTTGATCTCAATGGTGATCAGTCCGCACAGTTACGCGGAGGTACAGGATTGTTTACAGGAAGATTTCCATTTGTTTGGATCGGTAACCAGGTGGCCAATCCAAATTCTTTCTTCTACTGCATGACGGATCCTGACTTTAAGTACCCTCAGGTATGGAGAACCAACCTGGGTTATGACCGTAAGATCGGTAATGGGTATACATTCACGATGGACCTGATCTACACAAAGGATATCCAGGCAGCGATGGTCCGTAATTATGGTCTCAGGCCTCCGACTGGTACGCTAGCCGGTGTTGGTTCACGTCCGATTTATACCAATGCGGATCGTGTGCAGAATTTTGGTGGTCCGACAAATGCCTACATATTTTCAAATACTGATCTCGGTTATTCCTTCAATGCTGCTTTCCAGGTCAGGAAGGAATATGCAAGTAATCTTGGCTGGATGGTTGCCTACAACTACCTGGATTCAAAGGACGCCGCATCCATCGATGCCGAAATATCATCTGATGCCTATGATCGCAACCCTGCCAATGTGTTGCATTCCAATACACCTGTACTGGCACCTTCCTTGTATGGTAATAAACACAGGTTTGTCGGTTCGTTGTACAAGAAGTTTTCTTACGGTTCATCCTGGGCTACCCATATTTCCATCTTTGCAGAGTATGCACAAGGTGGAAGGTATAGCTATACATATTCAGGGGATCTCAATAATGATGGCTCAGGCTTAAATGACCTCATGTACATTCCAACCGTGGGAGAACTCAGCCAAATGGATTTTGTTGCTACACCAGATGCTACGGCCGAACAACAACGTGATGCCTTCAATAATTATATTGAACAGGATGCATACCTGAGTGAACACCGCGGAGAAATCGCTGAAAAATACGGAGCCGTTAGCCCCTGGTATTCACGTTGGGATATGCGCGTCATCCAGGAATTCGGCTTGAGCAATGGCAGCAATATCCAGTTGAGTATCGATATCCTCAATGT
>DATHZY010000489.1:0-2993 GCA_035458325.1 Saprospiraceae bacterium
GTTTTCGGAAATGGCAATGCCCGCACGTACGTGGAAGCCCTGATCAGCTGACAGATGACATGATCTGGTTCGAGGTGGATAATGTGATATTGAACCTTTCGCTTGATCGTCCGGTCAAGGAAATAACTCACCTGGAGTGGCAGGCCTTCGATCCAGCCCATAATGAGTTGTAAAGGAATCAGCCATTTATGGATCGGGAAGACTTTAATGGTCTTACAATACGGCTTCATCGCCTCCAGGTGTTCCGGAGCTATGTCATTGTGTGAAATGGCGACAAGATGTATTTCATGGTGGGTACTCAGCATCCTGATCTGGTGAAATGCCCTGAGTTTGTCTCCCTTCTCAACCGGGTAAGGAAAACGTGATGTCACAAATACTATCCGCACGTTCAGGAAGGAGGTTTAGGAAGTCTTGTGATGAATAAGTGATTTGCCTCCATGACGGGATTCGTAACCCAGTAGCATGTGATAGATATCCAGGATTTTCTTTGCTGCCAGGCTGCTGTCGAATTGCTTTTGTGCATTATCTTTTGCCTGGTTGGATATCGTCATAGCCATTTCCGGATGTTCGACACAAAACTGTATAGCCTGCATAAATTGGTTTTCATCATCAGCTACTAAAAAATGTTGTTTGTGCTCGCCTTCAATTCCTTCTTTCCCCAGGGTGGTGGTGATGATCACTTTCCCCAACATCATCCCTTCTACAATTTTGACTCTCATACCGCTGCCGGAAAAAAGAGGGACAATCATGGCTGCATGCTGGTTGATAAATGCGGCAGCATCGGCCACTTCACCATGGATGGTGACATTTGGCAACCTCACATTTAACAAAGATAAAGGGGTATTACGACCGGCAATATGCAGGGTGATATTTGGCCAACGAGCGTGAATGGATGGCCAGCACTTTGATAAAAACCACTCCAGGCCTTCCATGTTAGGCATCCAATCCAATGATCCAATAAAACATATTGACATTTCAGGACCGAATGATGGTTGGCTGTAAGGGTATGTTTCAGTATCAAAACCTATAGGGGCCGCGGATGCTCCGTTGATATACCCTTTGTCCTTGAACTGCTTTAAATCACGCTCCGTCAGGGTTACCAGGTAATCATATGCTGTAAACTGTCCGATCTCATAAGCCTTTAGCTTCCTGGTCAGGTAGGCCAGGTAAAACTTGCGAATATTGGATCCTGTATTACGTGTGATCCGCTCCCAGATTTCATGCTCCACATTATGCGCACGCATGACAATCCTTGCGTTGGAATATTCACGGATCGTATCGATATAAGGTGCCAAATAGAGTGTCTCCAACTGGATTATATCAAATGTATTCTGCTTGAGGATCTCAATCAATTTATCCCTGAACGCGCCGGATTTAAAGCGCCGGATATGGTAAGACTCCCCTGAAACCATACTGGCAACAGCCTTCCATGGCTTGATCGCATTGTCAAGGTCAATGGTATGGATCGTTGTAAAATAATTGTAGTCCGGAGGAAGAGCGGTTGGATCGCTGTAATGCTTGCTCGTGTTCATGCTGAGCAGCGAAATATCGCAGCCGAGGGCTTTTAGTTCTTTGCAGAGATTGCTCACCGCTATAGATTCACCATCTTTCAGCGGGTAAGGAAATTTTTTGCAGAGAAACAGAATTTTCATACACACAAACAGGCGGGGGTGCAAAAATAGTCATTTTCACAAGGTAACGACCTAAAAGAGCCGAAAAGCTGCCTGAACACCTGCGCTGTAGAGTGAAACATATTTTGCAATTTTGAGGCTGAATGACTGAAACACAAGATTATAAATGGGCTATTGTCGCTGAAGGCATCCACCGGCAATTTGGTACCCTTGAGGTGTTAAAAGGCGTGACCCTGTCTATTGAAAAAGGCAAAATGGTCGCTATCGTTGGCAAATCAGGTTCCGGCAAAAGCACCCTGCTCCATATTCTGGGCACACTGGACTCACCCGACGCAGGCAGTGTCTCCATCTGTGGAATACCTGTTACGGGCCTGAAAAGCAAGGCCTTAGCCTCCTTACGCAGCAAACATCTTGGGTTTGTTTTCCAGTTCCACCACCTCCTCCCAGAATTTACTGCCCTCGAAAATATCGCTATGCCAGCCCTGATCACCGGCATGAGTAAGAAGAATGCGTTTAAAAGGGCAGGCGATTTATTGGGTTACCTCCAGCTCTCGGCCCGGGCTGACCACAAGCCAAACCAACTCTCCGGTGGCGAGCAACAAAGGGTGGCCATCGGCCGTGCCCTCATGAATGAACCCGATATCATCCTCGCTGACGAACCCTCCGGCAACCTCGATACAGAAACTTCCATCCAGGTCCATCAACTCCTTCGAAGCATTACCACCGACATGGGCAAGAGCCTGGTCATCGTCACCCATAATGCAGACCTGGCTGCACTGAGCGACCACATCTATGAAATGAAAGATGGTTTGTTGATTAAGTGAGTGGTGAATTGTGAGTTGTGAGTGTGAGCGTGAGTTGTGAGTCGTGAGTCGTGAATAGCTAGTTAAATACTCTGGGAGCTGGGAGCTGGTGGCTAAAAGTTATATTTTAGTAATTGTCCAAAAACCACTGAAAGCTGATAGCTGACGGCTGACAGCTCATCATTAACTATTCCACATCCTTACATACGCTCCATCCGGGTCCAATTTCTTACCAACAATATCATAATGTATGATCCTATCCTCCCTGCTATCCGGACCAACACCTGCCAGATTGAGCCAGGCAACCCAGTTGCTGCAGGGGTCATAATCAATCAACGTCGCTTCAAAATAAGCGGCTCCTAAAGTCCAGTCCAGCTTCAATACTTTGATAAGATAATTGGCAACTGTCTTTCGTAATATTTCGGAAATCCAACCTGTCCTGTTGAGCTGATGCATGGCCGCATCAATGATGGGGATGCCTGTATTTCCTGCTTTCCAATTTTCATAAGCTTCCGGATTGGTTTCACTTGCAGGGATCCTGGTTTTAATACCTGACCTC
>DATHZY010000490.1:0-3665 GCA_035458325.1 Saprospiraceae bacterium
TAGTTAGCTTTTCGGAGCTATCCCGATATCAAAGGTCATTCGCAAGGATGGCCTTTGATCATTTTCATTTAACCAGGTAAGCCTTTTTCACATAATCCAAACCCGGATACGCCTGCATAAAACCATTTCGATCTGAATACATACGTCCTGTCTCTTGCATAAGGTCATCCCCGTAAATATCATAGAGTTTGTCCACCACATCCATACCTTGTATGACTTCCCCTAATGGAGGATAGCCTCGAACGCCAAGTTGCTCCGTGGTATCTAGTTTGGTGTTGTCTGCAAGATTAATAAAAAGGTCACTCCCGCGATTATCCTTTCCCGCTCTTGCAAACGTTATCGTGCCCCTTTTATTGGAGTGGAGCACGGGTTCATCCGGCACAGGATAGGACATCCATTGGGATGTAAGCACACGATTCGAACTACCAAACTGAGCCACATAATCCGAAGTGACCCGGTAGAAAATGGCATAGTCAAAGTATTTATGTTTTACCAATTGGTATAGACGGTCAGCCGCAAGGGGCGACCATGCAGCATAAATACGAACATCAAACTTACCTTTCGTGGTTTCAAACCGAATGGTGAATTCTGCAGGGGCTTTTTCCTTAAGATACGAAGGATCAAATGCTTTGCCCTGGCATCCAAAGAATAGCATTCCTGTTGCTATGAGCATAAAACAGGACAGAAGGCATTTATCTTTTATCATAAGCCAACGGTTGGAAATACTTGGTTTTACTTTAAATATTGCTTGATGAAATTTTGCATCTCTTTGCCATGCACATTCTTTGCAATGATTTTCCCATCTGCATCCAGTAGATAATTTGCAGGAATCGTCGAAATACGCAAGGCCTCCATGAAAGGGGATGCATCACCTGCGAGATGTGATGCATGGACCCAGGCTGCACCATCCCTGGTGATGGCTGACTTCCATGCAGCTCCATTGCTGTCTATCGAATAGGCGATGATCTGCAATCCTTTATCCCTGTAGGCTGCCCAGAGTGGCGCGAGGATTTCACGGTTTTCTTTTCGACATGGGGCACACCATGAGGCCCAAACATCCACTACGGTTAGCCGCTGGCCGATAAGTGAACGCAAACTAACCGTATCGCCATTGGCAAGCGGCAGCATATAGTCAGGCATCTCATCACCAACCATGACCGGGAGATTGTTTTTATCTGCTGCAGCACAAAGCTCGGCTACAAAATCATTTCGTGGTTGCATTGTTTTCCATTTCTCACATTGACCATGCAGAAATTCCGGCATCCGCTCATAATCACCATTGGGGCTCGCCCAGCGAATGGCTACCAATGCCGCTTCGAGACTATTAGTACTATCCGCAAATTGCCTCATCATTCCGATGTATTGGTCGTAGAGATCTTCTTTTATTATTATAAGAGAATCATCGTCAGGCAAATCTGTGATACTTTCTGTCCACTCAAGGTGAGCATCTAAACGAGTATCACGCAATTTCATCAGCACTTGATGATCATAGGATGGTTGATCAATGGAGAAACTTTGTTGGAATTGTGCTATCTGTGCCTTGCAGGTAATGGGGCTTTCTTTACTAAGCACTATAGGCATGTAGTTCGCTTCAGAAGGAATTTCGTCTGCTAGATGGTTTGCAAACCGGCTGCCCTTTTTTTGAACAGTCATGGTGAGGAGTAGTTTATCATCCGTTACGGTAAGTTGTTGGAAAGAAAATCTTCCATCAGCATCAATGGCAGCAGAATCTATCACCTGGCCCAGGTAATCAGCAGCTATTTCATTGAAATGCCGGGGCTTCACCAGATAAACAATAGGTTTCCAGTCATCATGTATTTCTATTTGCCCCGATAGCGGATAGGCTGGCTGCGCTTTACATGCAGGAACAATCATCGTCAGGCTCAATGCCATCAATGATAAGAGAGGGAAAAGGATTTTCATTACCTTGATTTTTACAGACTATATGGAAATAGTCACAAAGCAAAATTAGAGGTAATCCAGGTCAGATTTCAAATGAATAAGACTTTTCATGAAATGAAAAGTCTTACCTAACTTCTAGCTAAACGAAGTTTAGATAGAATCCGATAGCTGATAGCTGATAGCTGATAGCTGAAAGATGATAGCTGACGGCTGATAGCTGATAGCTGTTTAGAACCTGATAATCCCCTTTGCCCGGAGATAATCTGAAACCCTGGTCTCCTTGCCACCGACACGGTCAACAGCATTCTGGAGTTGTTCACGGGTGATGTTCCACTTGCTGATCCAATAGCTGACATCCTCAGAGATATTCATATTGATCATTTTTCTGGTCACTCCACCAGAGGTGTTTATATTTTCTGACATAGTAAAAAGGGAAATGTTGAACCTCAATTTACGCATTTGTTCTGAAAATCAGGGTTTTAGTTTTGTTTTCCGGATGTTAACAACTTTTGGCATGCTGCTATTCATCTAAGGCTTAACGGATTAAGGAAATATTAAATGCGACCTTTCCGCATGCCGGCATCGTTGGTTACTCTCAAATTTCAGACCTTTACCCGCATTGTGAAGAAGTGTCTGATCATTACCTACTATTGGCCACCTGCCGGAGGCGCCGGCGTTATGCGTTGGGCCAAGATGACTAAATACATTTCACAATACGGCTGGGCACCGGTGGTGTATACACCATCCAATGGCGAAACAGGTGTGCATGACGATAGCCTGCTCAGGGAAATTCCGGCAAGCACGACTGTTGTGAAGACACCTATTTGGGAACCTTATAACCTTTATAAAGCATTCCTCGGACGCAAGAAAAAGGATAAGCTCTACTCTGGTTTTATCAATGAAAAAAAGAAGGCCTCCATCGCCCAGAAAATTTCAGTATTCATTCGCGGTAATTTTTTTATTCCCGATGCCCGCATGTTTTGGATCAGGCCATCCGCCAGGTTTTTAAAAAAGTACCTCGCAGAAAATCCGGTTGATGCCATCATCTCTACAGGCCCGCCACACAGCATGCATCTCATCGCTGAAAAAGTGCATCGCGCTACTGGTATTCCATGGATCGCGGATTTCCGTGACCCATGGACCAATATTGATTTCTACAGGGACCTTCAACTCACCACTTGGGCAGATAAGAAACATCACCGTCTTGAATTGAAAGTGCTCAACAATGCGAGTAAAGTCGTGACCGTGACGTGGCGATCAAGGGACGAGTTCAGCGCATTGTGTGGAAGGGACGACATTGAAGTGATTCCAAATGGTTTCGACGATGCCGATTTTCCAGTTGGACTTCGTGGACCTTTGGACAAGGATTTTACAATTGTCCATATCGGATCGATGAATAAAGACCGGAACCCTGCCGTGTTTTGGAAAGCCACTCAAAAAGCACTGGCAGCATCACCGGAATTAAAATCAAAATTGAAAATCCGTCTTGTTGGCCCAGTAGATTTTTCAGTACGTTCATCAGTCGAACAATATGATCTACAGCCATACACTGAATTTGCCGAATTCATTCCGCATGATGAAGCGGTCAAGCTGCAGCAGCAGGCACAGATCAATTTACTCGTGATCAACAATTCACCCAATGCACGCACGATTATACCCGGTAAACTTTATGAATACCTGGGCTCAGGCAGACCTCTCCTGGCCATAGGGCCAAAGGACAGCGACTCCGCCAAGGTCATAGAACTGACAAAGGGTGGGGTAGT
>DATHZY010000491.1:0-3164 GCA_035458325.1 Saprospiraceae bacterium
TCATCTTCTTTTATGACCTATCTCGGCATGTTGGTCAATGCGCAGGGTACTACCTTTAGCGATCGTACATCAACACAAGGCCTTACCTTGGCAGAGAAGTTGACTTTGTATGGAAATAATATGACCGAACCTACCATCATCAGTGTGTTTCACAACACGGATACGATAGCTCCTTTCCTGATCCATTCGACGGACAATCCCGAAGCGATTTTCAATTCAGATTCAACAGGATTGTACAAGAAGATATTCTCTGACCTCCGGCAATTCTGGCCCGATGGTCAATAAGGATATCGCACGGCAGTTTAGCCTCCTGGCCAGCCTGATGGAGCTGCATGGAGAAAATGCATTCAAGACGAAAGCTTATTCCAGTGCCTATCTGTCCATACGTAAATGGGACACCCTTATCGAGAAGATGGCTCCGGAAGACATCGACAAGATACCTGGGATAGGCTCATCTGTGATTGCCAAGATCAGGGAGTTGCTTTCAACAGGCAGGATTGACGCGTTGGAAAAACTAAAGGAGAAAACACCGGAAGGCATTCAACAAATGCTTTCTATTAAAGGACTTGGGCCCAAGAAAATCAGGGTGATATGGGATGCCTTGAAAATAGAATCTCCAGCTGAGTTGCTCTACGCTTGCGCTGAAAACAGGCTGATCAAGCTTCCTGGCTTCGGGCTGAAAACGCAGCAGGACCTGCAGCAAAAAATCACATATTTCCTCGATTCACAAGACAGATACCTCTTTGGAAATATCGAAGAGGAACTGGCTATCATCCTGAAAAAGATGCAAAAGGCGTGGCCAGGATATCAGGTGGACTGGGTTGGTGAGTTTGCAACAAAAGCACCTATCATCAGTAAACTGGAAATGCTGGTGGCACCCTTGCTACCTGCAGAAAAACTTTCAGGATTACCTGGCGTGGTGATAATAGAAGAAAAGCCGGATGAAGCTTTTGAAATAGAATATGATGAACGCCTGAAGATCACAATCCATACCTGTTCAGGAGATGAATTTAATAATAATTGGTGCCTGCTGACCATGTATTCCGGCCTCTATGAAAAGCTGGCTGAATTAGATGAACTGGGCAATGGCCAGGAGATAGAGGACGTCCTGACAGATGCCGGGTTTGAAGGATTGCCTCCGGAGCTTTTTGACAGGGAAGAAATTGAAAGTTATCCACCTGCATACTGGGAAGATCTCGTATCAGAAGGTGACATCAAGGGAATCATCCACAATCACAGCACCTATAGTGATGGCATGAACACACTGGAAGAAATGTCTGTCCATGTTCGTGATGCAGGCTATCAATACTTTGCAATTTGTGATCATAGCCGTAGTGCTTTTTATGCCAATGGACTCTCTGCTGAGCGGGTAGTTGAGCAAATACAGGAGATCGACAAGCTTAAAGAGAAACTCGCACCATTCAAGGTCTTTAAAGGAATAGAATCTGACATCCTTGGCGACGGTTCACTTGATTATGAAGACGAGGTGCTGGCTATGTTTGATCTGGTGGTAGCCTCCATTCACAGTAATCTCCGGATGGATGAACCCAAGGCGATGTCCAGGTTGATTACGGCTATAGAAAATCCTTATACCCGTATCCTCGGTCATCCGACAGGACGGCTCCTGCTGGCCCGTCAAGGTTACCCCATCAACCACCGCAAGGTCATCGATGCATGTGCTGCCAATGGTGTTGCCATCGAACTCAATGCAAATCCCCTGCGATTAGATATTGATTATACCTGGATGGACTATTGTATGGAAAAGGGAGTATTGGTTTCCATCAATCCCGATGCCCACAGCCGTGCCCAGGTGGCCTACGTTAAATATGGTGTCCTGGCAGCAAGAAAGGGTGGCCTCAAATTGGATTCATGCCTGAATGCGCTGACGCTGGATGAATTTGAAAAATGGCTCCTTAAAAAGTAATCAGTAAACGGTAATCAGTAATCAGTTTGCTTTAATTAAACGATTGTTTTTTTATAAAAAAACAATCGTTGTTGGTAGCCTCCGGCTGCCGACAGTAAAAGCAAATAATTCTGTGTCTATTGTAGAAGTGTCGATGGTAGCCTCCTGGCTACAGGTAGAAAATATAGGTACGCGTCAGGAGACGTGAATCATATTGCATCCAAGTCAGAGACATGAACGAACATGAGCGAATTTAAAATAATAACTGGAAGCTGGAAGCTGATAGCTGGAAGCTAAAACTGATAGCTGACAGCTGACAGCTGTTAGCTTAAAACTACATCATATCAATCGCCTTCACGAAATACGTGAAGAGGAAAGGAAGCGTCAGCCAGAACCACTCCGGGCTGAAAATGAGCAATCCTACACAAGCTGCAGCGGATACCAGGGTGATCAGCCAGTACAGTCCTTTGTTTTCTTTCTTTTCGGTAGTTACCTCTGTTTCCATGAGTCGTTTTTGTAGGCTGCAAACATACTAATTCTTTACAATATGGGGAAAAAATAGGCTATGCTTCGACCTGCGGCGCCCATCCTTGTGCTACACTTCGACTGCCTGACTCATTTCCTTGTCCTCCCGCTCAGTGCGGCGCAGCTCAGCAATCGGCTAAGGGGGAGGAGAATAATATAAAATTCATGTAGAGACGCGATTAATCGCGTCTCTACATGAATTTTATATCATTTGAAGACTGCGGACTGAAGACTGCCGACTGATTACTTATCACCTTCATCATCTAAAATAGCGTCATCCGCAAAATCATCCTTCTTTGGCAGGGGTGGCAGTTCAGTCATGCCTTCCTCGGGAGTTTCTTCCTTTTTGGTGATGATAGGCTTGCCCATGGAGTAGTCTCCCTCGGCATAGCGGGCGGCGCGCTCAAAGAAATCATCCTTGCCCTTGAGGGTGGATTCGTGCTCCTTGAGTTTATCCTTTACAGTAGTATCAGCCCAACCATCACGGTTGGCATCTACCTTATCGGTTTCTTCTTCGATCTTCTTGTCGAGGGCTTTGGCCTTTTCCAGCATGGAATCCACACCTTCTTCAAACTTCTGGCCGACCTTGCCGGCTACATCCTTGGCTTTGTTCCAGAGATCTTCACTGACCTCTTCGGTCTTTTCCCACACCTTATCTGATTTCTCCACTGCTTTGTCAAGGATCTCCTTGCCTTCTTCCTTGACCTTATCCCAGGTCTTGGCGGCATTTTCTCCT
>DATHZY010000492.1:0-5384 GCA_035458325.1 Saprospiraceae bacterium
GAATCAATTTCATCACGCGTGACCATAAAGCTGGGGCACATCGTACCACCTGCAATTTTTCTACAAGCCCCTAAGCCAGAGCACTGGTGAATGGCTGTATAAAAATCCCTTTGTTCCCTGTACTGATAGACTGGTGTAAAAGGCAGATCCTGGTAGTCAGGTCCATACCGAAGATGACTATCGATGGCCGGAGGATCCACGATCTTCCCTGGATTGAGCAGGAAGCCAGGATCAAAGAGTTCCTTTGTTTTTACAAAGCCTTCATAGATCTTCTCTCCATAAAAGGCACTGAGATACCCACTCCGCACGATACCATCCCCATGCTCACTACTCCAGGATCCTCCATAAAATTTCACCCGCTGAAAGACTTCATCCGCAATGATCTTAAAATGATCGATGTCACCCTGCAATCGGAGATCAAGGATCGGCTTGATGTGAATCACACCCACACTGGCATGTGCATAGTAATCAACACCCACTCCGCGTCGCTCACAGATCTCCACCACATCTGCAATGAAGGCATCGAGATGCGGTAATGGAATCGCTGCATCCTCAATTACCGGCACCCCTTTCTTGTCTGTGGGTTCGCCCAGTAACAATCCCAGTCCACGTTCACGAATGCCCCAAACATCATGATAGATTTTACCTTCCGGATAATAATCATGCGCATAGCCATATCCTTGTTGCTGCAGATCCGCATGCATGGCCATTGCACGATGCTCTATTTCGACAGGATCATTTCCATAGAACTCAATGATCTGGATGGAGTCGGGTTCTCCCTTGAGAAATCCACACATCGATGCCGTCTCAATATTCTTTCGACTGTAACCAATGAGTAGCCTGCTCAGGATTTCCACGGCTGCAGGATTGTATTTGACCATCGTGGTGACCGCACGGATCGCATCCCGGGCAAGATCAAACTGTACAACACTGACTCCTTTGTATTTGGGGAGGTCCACAAGCTTAAGTGTGGCTTCCAGTATGATACCCAGTGTTCCTTCACTTCCGATGATGATCCTGTTGAGATCTCCACATCCTGAAGCAAGGAAATCATCAAAGGCATAACCACCCACGCGCCGCATGGTCTTAGGATAATGCTCTTCCACCTCTTCCCGCAGCGGAACAGTTATATCCATCATGCCCGCATACAAATCACGATCCTCAGTTGAATGATCGAGCTTGAATTGCAATTCTTCTGACGTCAATCCCTTGGTGCGTATGATCCTGCCATCCGCCAGCAGTACTTTCAATTCAATGACATGATCACTGGTCTTACCATAGAGGATACTTTTAGTACCCGAAGAATTATTGGCGATCATGCCACCAATCGTAGCCCTGCTACTGGTAGCCGGATCGGGAGCGAATTCCAGTCCTTTGGATTTGAGAAAGTGATTGAGTTGATGCCTGATCACACCAGGTTGTACCACCACTGTTTTATCATCCAGCAGCAGGATGGAATTCATGTATTTGGAAAAATCAATCACGATGGCTTTGGCGACCGTCTGGCCGGCAAGACTTGTTCCACCACCCCTCGCGAGGATGGGTACATCAAATGTGCGCGCGGTTTGCATCGCTGCCACTACATCTGCTTCATCTTTTGGGCATACCACGGCAACGGGCATGATCTGGTAGATGCTGGCATCGGTAGCATACATACCAAGCGCAAGAGGATCATAATATACATCCCCTTTGATATCTCTCTTTAATGCCTCAATGTATCCGCTATTCTTCTGCGTCATGGTGTCACCCGTACAGCCTTTATCTCTTCAAAGAAAATATCATCATTAGGTACATCAAATAGTAATCCGGATGGCTGGCCATTATTGTTCATCTGAATCTGAACGGTACCGAATTCAAACCATGCTTGTTCCTCCATCCACTCCAACTGATACGTGTCATTGTGCCAGTGTGAAAGTCTTGCTTTCAATTGGGGTGAATGAACAAAGTCAATCGTCAATTTTCCATTCTCTTCCAGTATACGGATATCACCGAACAGCGGACATCGATACAATCCTGAAATGGTAGCTACATCCATTGAAGGCTTGGTCCCCATCATGCGCGCATCCGTCCTTTCTTTGATCCGGGCTGCGCGGTCAGCCCAATGTCCTTTATCCTGGTTGATACCTCTGTTTTTCCAGTCCTGTTGTGGAAGGCCGAGGAGTCGGTCAATAATTTCATAACTCAGCAAGGTGCCTATTCCATCCATCGTATTCGTCAGCACGACAACACCAATCTTCTCAGTTGGTAACATCGTCACTGCTGAATACATGCCATCATATCCTCCGGTATGTGATACCATTTGTTTTCCATGATATTCCGTGGTACCCCAACCTAAGCCATAGCCATTGAAGTTCCTTCCTCCATATACTTCCCTGGCTCTGTCGCTTACCGGATAATTGACATGCGGAGTCCACATGGTAGTTTGCTCCCATTTTGTAAACAAGGTGTCTTTTCCAGTGATGCCATTGTTGAGTTGAAACTGCATCCATTTGATCATGTCTTCCGCTGAAGAAATGATGCCTCCTGCAGCTCCCATATTATCCCAGTTGACCCAGTCGATTGGATTATTCACTTCTCCTTCCGGCTTGTGTGGAGTCGCGACATTGGAAGTGGTGGCAAGAGCATTTGTTGAAGTTATCGTTCGATCCATGTCCAATGGATCCAGGAATTTTTCCTTTACATATGCAGCCCACGTTTTGCCTGTTACCGCATGAATGACTTCACCGGCCGCGAGATACATCACATTGCTATACCCGAACCCGTTGCGGAATTCAAACTCCTGTGGCAACTCAGCGACCCTCCTGACCACCTCTTCGGCTGTATATTTACTTCTGTACCATACCACGTCTCCACTGAATGTGCCCAGACCGGAACGATGACACAACAAATCACGAACCGTCATCATTTCAGATACACACGGGTCATAGAGTTCAAAGTAGGGCAGGTATTTTTGCACCCGGTCATCCCAATTCATCTTGCCTTCACTCACCAGCGTAGCAATCGAAGCAGAAATAAATGCTTTCGTATTTGACGCGATTGAATAGAGTGTGTTCTTATCTGCCCTGGTCGCCTTACCTTCCTCAAGCACCCCAAAGCCATCGACAAAGACCACCTCTCCATTCCGGATGATACCTACTGACATCCCTGGCGTATTGTATGCCACCCGCCACGATTCGATCATTGTTTTCCAATCTGTTTCCTGCGCCGTAAGCACACTCATCGGCAAGGAAAACAACAGTAAGCCAAATAGATATTTAATATTTCTTTTCATTTGCTTTGTTAATTAGAATCATTTGCTCAAACAATGGGCTTATGGCTTATAAGCTTAAAAGCTTATCGCCCCATTTCACTATCAACATTTCAACTCACTGCTAACTGCTAGTTGCTAACTGCTAGTTGCTAACTGCTAACTGCTAACTGCTTAATCATTCCAGTCCCAAAATCCTTCGATTGGTTTTCAACCCATAGACTCCACCTGCGAAATCATCAAAAGCGCGCTTCGTCACCTGGATCATATGGCTGCGGATAAAAGGAGCACCTTCCGCGGCACCTTGTTCACTGTCTTTGATACAGCATTCCCACTCGAGTACAGCCCATCCATCAAAGCCATATTGCGCAAACTTACTGAAGATGGCATTGAAATCGATCTCTCCATCTCCCGGGCTGCGGAATCGACCGGCACGGTCTACCCAATCCTGGTATCCACCATACACCCCATTGGTCCCATCCGGATTAAACTCTGCATCCTTGACATGAAACGCCTTGATGCGGTCTTCATATAAATCAATAAACTGCAGGTAGTCCATTTGTTGTAATACAAAATGACTGGGGTCGTAATTAATGCAAAGTCTTGGATGCTCTTCGCACAGATCCAGAAAGCGATCGAAACTTGCGCCATCATGGAGATCTTCTCCGGGGTGCAGTTCGAAACAAAGGTCAACACCTTGTTCGTCAAAATAATCCAGGATCGGCATCCAGCGCCTGGTCAGCTCCGCAAACGCTTCTTCGATCAAACCCTGCGGGCGTTGCGGCCAGGGATAAACAAAAGGCCATGCGAGTGAACCGGAAAAGGAAACCTGCGTAGGGAGCCCCAGGTGATTGCTGGCCTTTGCGGCCATCTTCATTTGATTTGTTGCCCACTCGGTCCGTGCATTTGCATTTCCCCTGACGGAAGTCGGGGCAAACAAATCATACACCACATTGTACGCTGGATGTACCGCGACGAGTTGTCCCTGGATATGTGTTGAAAGCTCAGAAATCACCAGGCCATGTTCCCTTATTCTCCCACTTAATTCATCGCAGTAGGATTTACTTTCAGCCGCCAGGGCCAGATCTATCAGCCTTGAGTCGAGCGTGGGGATTTGTATGGCTTCATAACCATGACCTGCTGCCCAGGTGCATAAACCATCCAGGCTGTTGTAAGGAGCTTCATCTCCAATAAATTGAGCTAAGAAAATGGCAGGACCTTTCATGTTGAAATCATTTGGTTTTGCGAGGAACAAGATAATTCATTTATGGAGTTAGTAGATTGGGAGGCTGGAAGCTTATGGGCTTATTAAGGCTTATAAGCTTATTAAAGCTTATTGGCTTTTGATAGCTTATTAGTTGATGAGTTTATTAGTTGATAGGTTTAGTATAATGATGTATATTTCGTAATCTACTCATCA
Organism: Saprospiraceae bacterium; assembly: GCA_035458325.1. Classification (GTDB taxonomy): domain Bacteria; phylum Bacteroidota; class Bacteroidia; order Chitinophagales; family Saprospiraceae; genus Opimibacter. Next base: position 4,668 of record DATHZY010000492.1, read on the forward strand.
ACTTATAAGCCCATAAGCTTTCATAAGCTTATAAGCTCTCTATGTCAAAAACTCATTACATCGAAGACGTCTACGAAGTAGTCCGTTCCATTCCGAAAGGGCGGGTATCGACATATGGTGCTATCGCGGATTTTCTGTCACTGGGTTCAGCCAGGATGGTAGGATGGGCGCTCAGAAATTCAAGTGTAATGGATGGGCCGATCCCTGCACACCGTGTGGTCAACCGGGAGGGTTATCTCAGTGGTAGATTACATTTTCCCGATCCGAAATATATGCAACGCACACTGGAACGAGAGGGAGTGAAGGTAAAAGAGGATAAAGTCGTCGATTTCAAAAAGCTATTCTGGCATCCCGCGGAGAATATGCTTTAATGGGTATACCCATGTTGCTGGTGGGGAGACCAGGGCAACGGCCTATTCGTGCTTACTTCCTATGTCTTCTAAATAAATCTGCGTCATCTGCGTTCCCAATGTCTTGTTTGATTTTTGGAACGCAGATGACGCAGATGAATTTTAAAAAATATTAAAGCTAATTTCCCGGTCCCTGAGCTTGTCGAAGGGAACAGAACAATCCTCTCTCTTCACGCCGCCACTTCGCATGCGAAGAGGGCGGCGTGAAGAGGGGAGTGGCTTTTTTTATCCCCTTCGACAAGCCCAGGGACCAGGTTAGAGCAATATGTATTTCAAAATCTAATTTGCGAAAAATTACTTTTTAAAT
>DATHZY010000493.1:0-7452 GCA_035458325.1 Saprospiraceae bacterium
TAATCCTGGCAGCAGGATTTACAATCGTAATGGGGCATAACATCCTGGATTTCATCCCCGGCACACATCAGGGCTTTTGGTGGGATCTGTTGCGTAACGGAAATTTTGCCTTTCACCAGATCATGCCTGGCCATCAGATCACGATCATCTATCCCTTCTTACCCTGGCTGGGGTTGATGATGCTCGGATATGGACTGGGAAAAATCTACGAACCATCCATGGATCCTGCTTTTCGTAAAAAGTTATTGCTCTATACCGGTACAGGCCTGATCTTGTTTTTTGTCCTTCTGCGCTACATCAATGTGTATGGAGATCCGCTTCCCTGGACGCTGCAGGACAATACCACCTCCACCATTTTCTCCTTTCTCAATGTCCATAAATATCCTCCATCCTTGTTATTCATGTGTATCACGATCGGACCGGCATTAATCTTCCTTGCACTATTCGAAACTACCCAGAATAAAATCACACGGATCATCAGTGTGTACGGCAAGGTTCCTTTCTTCTACTATATCCTTCATTTCTATATCCTCCATACACTATGCATGATCCTTTTTTTAAGCCGTGGCCATACATTTAGTGAAGGGATCCAGGAGACCGCAGGCATTCCTTTTCGTTTCCTGATCGCGGGTGAAGGATATTCCATCGGCATTGTATACCTGATCTGGATCTTAATGGTGATCACACTATATCCTTTGTGCAAGTGGTTTAGTGATATGAAGAGGAAGCACAGGCATTGGTGGTTGAGCTATCTGTAAGCTATCAGCCGTCAGCTATCAGCTGTCAGAATTGCCAGCTTCCAGCTGCCAGAGAATTTTCTCGCTGACTACTCTCTTTTCCCCCTAAATCCCCTAAAGGGGACTTTTAAATCGCTCTTGGAACATACTGCTTACTCTATAAACTGATTACCGGTTACCGATTACTCTCTTTAGCCGCCAGCTGTCAAAGTATTTTCTCACTCACAACTCACAACTCACAACTCACATAATATTTTTCACTTTTCATTTTTCGTTTTTCACTTCTCACTTAATCGACTTCTTCCACCCGACCATTCGCTACCCTATACACCCTGCCCGGAAAACGCTCGATGACCTGCGCATTGTGGGTAGCCATGAGGATGGCGGTCTGATATTCGACGGCGAGCTTGCGCATGAGCTGGAGGATGGATTCCGCTGTTTCAGGATCGAGGTGCCCGGTAGGCTCATCGGCCAGGATGATTTGTGGTTTATTGAGGACCGCACGACCGATGACAGCGCGTTGTTGCTCACCACCGGATAACTGGTGGACTGGCCTGTACATCTGGTCGGTCAGTTGGACATCAGAACAAACCTCAGAAATAATCCTGTCCTGTTCTGCACGATCTTCGGTGCCGGTGGCATCCAGCACAAATCTCAGGTTTTCATCGACCGTCCATTGGGGAAACAGTTGAAAATCCTGGAAAACCATACCGACCCGTCTTCTGAGGACCGGAATGGTAGAAGGTTGAAGTTTTGTAAGCGATATGCCACCAACCTGGCCATCACCCTCCCTCAATGGGAGATCGCCCCAGAGGGTACGCATCAGGGAGCTTTTACCGCTTCCAGTCTTCCCGATCAGATAGACAAATTCAGCCTGGCTGACTGACAGATTGACTTCCCGGAGGACTTTAACCCCTTCCTGGTATATTCCAGCGTTTTTTAAACTTACGACTTCCTTCATGGTTTTATTCCGGTGATTGTTTATTCACAAATCCTTGGGCTCGAGATGCCCGGGAGTGGCTATTTTGCCGTAAATTTGCACAAAGATTCAGTATCAACGTGGATAACCCTCAAATCATTAAGCCCAGGCGCTTCAAAATCATGCCTGTATTGATCCTTGCGCTCATGGCAGCAGGTGTCATCATGCTTATCTCCGCTTCCAAGGATATGAGCACCTACAGCACTTTTGCCCAGGTGAAGCGCTCAGGTGACACCGCCAAAGTGGTGGGTGTACTGGCCAAAGACAAACCCATGTATTATAATGCCGAGGAGAACCCTAACCTTTTCCGGTTTTATATGACCGACCAGGAAGGTGAGGTTCACGAAGTTACTCTTCAGGCGGCCAAGCCACAGGATTTCGAATTGAGTGAACAGGTGGTAGCCACCGGATCATTTGTAGGTGATGAATTTGTCGCCTCCAGCATTCTGATGAAGTGCCCTTCTAAATACAAGAATGAAGAAGTACTCGTCAGAAGCAATATGTAACTATCCATGCAGGACATTCAATATATTGGAGAGCATCTCCTTCCGGGCCGCTTAGGTCATTTCTTTATTTTAACCGCATTTGTTACTGCCCTGCTGGCCATCCTGGCCTTTCGAAAAAAAGTCATCGAACCTGACGACACTTCCTGGCTTCGGCTAGGTCGCATCGCATGGGGGATTCATAGCTTTTCCATCCTTGCCGTCATCGGGCTCATCTTCTATATTATGATCAGCCAGATGTACGAATACAAGTACGCCTGGGATCACGTGTCTGCTGATCTCCCGATGAAGTATATCTTCTCTGCCTTTTGGGAAGGTCAGGAAGGTAGTTTCCTGCTATGGATGTTCTGGCATGTAGTACTGGGTACTGTCATCGTATTTACCGCTAAACGTTGGGAGCCGGGTGTGATGACATGGCTAAGCCTGGTACAGTTGGTGCTCGTCTCCATGATTGCCGGCGTCTATTTTGCGGATGACTTCCGCATGGGAAGCAGCCCATTCCTTCTGCTCAGGGATACGCTGGAGGCTCCGATATTCAACAATCCAAATTATCTCCCACTCATTGAAGGAAACGGACTTAACCCACTCCTGCAGAATTACTGGATGACTATACATCCGCCCACACTTTTCCTGGGCTTTGCCTCTGTCACCATCCCTTTCTGCTTTGCCATGACCGGTCTTTGGGAAAAAGAACATACCGCCTGGTTGAAACCTGTCATGCCATGGACTTTGTTTTCTACCGGCATATTAGGCCTGGGGATCCTCATGGGCGGTGCATGGGCGTATGAAGCACTGAGCTTTGGTGGCTACTGGGCATGGGACCCTGTCGAAAACATGTCACTCGTCCCCTGGATCGTTTTACTGGCGGCCCTGCATGGCAATTTTATCGCGCGCCACACAGGACTCTCTATCAAGACCACTTACATTTTCTATATACTCTCTTTCCTCCTGGTCGTCTACTCTACTTTCCTGACACGCTCCGGCATACTCGGCGAAGAAAGTGTTCATGCCTTTACGGAAATGGGACTGGAGTGGCAGCTCGTTGGTTTTATCTTCCTCTTTCTGCTAGGCGGAATTTATTTCCTGGTGACAAGGAATAAGAGTATCCCTGTTGTGCAAAAGGAAGAACAAATCCAAAGCCGCGAATTCTGGATGTTTGTCGGTGCGATGGTCCTGATGTTTTCTGCCATCCTGATCACCTTTTCCACAAGCATTCCTGTCTGGAATAAACTTGTTGATGTCTATGGTTCCTTGATGGGCAAAGGCGATATGACCCCGTACCATAAAGCCATGCCATTGGATCCGATCGATCACCATAACCGGTTCCAATTGTGGAATGCAGTATTGGTTTCGATTATTTCCGGCGTTGCCCTCCTATTGCGATTCGGTGCAATGGGATGGGCTGAATACAAACCACGGTTTTTAAAACATGTCGGGATATCCGTGGTACTTGGCTTACTTCTCGCCTATTTGTTTTCACTCTGGATTCAGTTACCGAGCTGGCAATATATTGTATTGCTCATCGCCGCCAGTTTTGGGATCGTATCCAATATTGATTACATGATCAATTTCGCAAAAGGCAAACTCACTTCGATGGCCTCTGCTTTCGCGCATGGTGGTTTTGCCCTGATGCTGGTCGGTATTATGGTGAGTGGATTGAACAAACGTACGCTCAGTGAAAACCGCTTTGCACAGGAAGGACTTGCCGAAGGATTAGATGTGGGCAATAATGCATTCCTGATCAAGGATCTGCCCATGTTTATGAACAACTACTGGGTGACCTACAAATCAGATACGCTGGAAGGATTGACGCGTAAATATGAGGTGGAATTTGTCAAGGTAAGCGAAACAGGTGACACACTCGAACATTTCACCACGTATCCCAACATTCTCTATGATCGTGAGTTGACTAAAGTAGCAACGGCCAATCCAAATACCAAGCGATATCTGGACAGGGATGTATTCACCTTTATTTCCGGCTTACCGCCTGAGCAACAGGACAGGGCTAACCTGGAGAAAATTGACAGCAGCCTCGAGTATAAATTGCATTTTCTGGCCCCGGGTACTACAACGAAAGCCGGATCCTATACCATCAGGCTGGATAGTATCATGCTGGGTACCATGCACAAGGAATATGATCAGGAAGAAGATGATCTGGTACTGTCCGGAATGGTGACCGTCAGTGATTCGACAGGAACAAGGAGTGAAAAAGTATATCCTACGCTGATAGTGCGTAAAGGATTATTGTACAGCCTTACGGACCAGGTCAATGATTTCAATCTCCGTACTCGCCTCAAGGCCTCTGCACTCGATAGCTTGTTCCCGCTTGACAATGTGCTGACCTACGAAGCCCTGGTAATCAAATCCGGTGAAACAAAAGCCTGGAAAGATCTCTCCCTCACGTTTGATGGAGTTGATAAGAACATTGATCACCCCAATTACCGGAGCGTGGATGGAGACATCGCCATTCAGGCAGTCATCTCGATTAAGGGAAAAGATAACAAGACGCATATTGCCCGGCCATTGTATTTCATACGTGATGGCAGCCCGTTGAATCTGAAGGCCTATGTACCCGATATCGGTTTGCACATCAAGCTGGAGCGTATAGATCCTGAAAAGGAAGAGTTTCATCTCTATCTCGCGAGATTATCGGACACGCCTTTGCTGCCATTAGAAATTGCACAGGAAGCTCCCAGAAATGACTATATCGTCCTGGAGGCGATTCTATTCCCGGGCATCAATTTATTCTGGGCTGGCAGTCTCATCATGCTGATGGGGATGTTTATCGGGTTGTATAAGAGACTCCGCAAGACATGATAGCGACCACCATCTTATGTTAAAAGTCGTCTGCATCGGAGCTGGTCGTCTCGCCCAGCAACTCATGCCGGCGTTAGAGGAAGCAGGATGCCACATCGTGCAGGTCTATAACAGGACACCACAGGACGCACAAGCGCTTGCTGAAAAACTAAAGGCTTCTTCGCATACTTCGGATATTGAGTTCATAGTACGTGATGCAGATCTTTACTTTTTCACAGTATCAGATGATGCCATCACGCTTATTTCCACACAGCTCTATACCCTGCTTCCGGATGATGCCATAGGTGTTCACTGCTCAGGTAGCCTGGGGCTTGATGTATTGCCGTTTAGGAGAAAAGCAGGATTCTATCCGCTACAAAGTTTCTCTGCCAACCATGAAGTCTCCTGGCGCTGGATTCCCCTGATCATCACGGCCCCGGATGAAGATATCTGGGAACTCCTGGACACCATTGCCGGGCAACTGTCATCCTCAGTGTATAGAATGACAGAAGAACAAAAGTCGAATCTGCATGTAGCCGCGGTTTTTGCCAATAATTTTTCAAACCACATGCTGACCCTTGCCGAAAATATTTGCAACGAGCATCAGCTTCCATTCGAAATATTAAAACCCCTGATCCTCGAGACCTTCAGCAAGGCTATCCTATCCGGTCCACGCGAGAGCCAGACAGGCCCCGCTGTACGAGGCGATGAAAAGACAATCCTGAAACACCTTGGCTTGCTGGATAATCATCCGGAGCTAAGGAATGTGTATAGGGTGGTGACGGAGAGTATAAGGAAAAGCTAGAAGCTATCAGCTATCAGCTATCAGCTATCAGCCGTCAGCTACCAGTTTCCAGCTTCCAGTGCAAATACTCCCTGATAATTACTGTGTAAAACGACAATCATTCTTCCATGCGTGCGGAAAATCAACTCAAGCTTCACAATCTCACTGGAAGCTGGTTGCTGATAGCTGGAAGCTTTAAAATCACTCTGGAAGCTGGTAGCTGAAAACTGCAAGCAAAAAACTCTTCCTTACAAATAATCACTTCGCATACAGATATCACACTGATAGCTGAAAGCTGATAGCTGACAGCTCTAAAATCACTCTGAAAACTGACAGCTGATGGCTGATAGCTATAAAATCACACTGACAGCTGATAGCTGATAGCTGACAGCTCCTTTAATTCCTACTCGGCAACAACTTCGCTACGATATCATCATAGTAAGGCCGTTCCTTGAGGCTGGAATGGGATCCGGGGAAGAAGATTAGATCGAGTTCGATAAATTGATTTTTCGGATCGAAATCACGGAGAACCACGGCAACCCGCTTGTCATTGATCAGCCGGGTATTGTCGATCATCGGAAATTCAAAGAAGTCAACAACAAACACAGGATTGAGGACTTTGTCTTCCTTTTCCGGGATACGGGTCCCGACTTTCAAATCAACAGTGACCGTCGAATTGACCGTATCCTTTGCCTGAATAGTAAGATGCACAAAGTGCTTGATGGGTATGATTTTGTCCTCGCTCAGGAAAGAGTCGATGAACATGCAGCTAAATGTATCATTGGAACTGAACGCCAATGAATCATAGAAATACACAAACTTTTCAACCGTGGCGACACCTTCGAGGCTGGCCAGTTGTTTGGTGGTCACCTCCTTGGACATGTCGTAGATCCTGTTTTTAAACTTTGTATGGAGGCCCCTGTCCGTGGTCTCACTATTGTTTCGCCGGTTGAGGTAAGTAAAGAGCGGCGTCAGGTTGAGCGACTCGTGAAAGTTATAAGCCAACAGTTCAAGCTGAAGGATTTTTTCATCGATTGTATTGGAATTCTGCAGGATGGTCCCGATGATGGAAGTAAACATATCCTTGCGGAGGGCGCTTTCGGATTCTTCGCGCCGGCTCATGAGTTCGGTATACAATCGGGTCTTGGCTTCGTTTTCCTGGTTTCGGTTGATATAATCAGACGCATAATAGCTGACCATGGCAATCGTAATAGCGGTAATCAACCCACCGAGTGGATGTAATACAATTTCCGCTTTATCCCAGATATCCTTTTCGCCTTCGGGGCGCTCTACTGTTTTTTTAGCTGCCATACATCACCTGCTTTGACCAGGGATAATGTATACCCTGTAGCGTTGTTGGTTGAGAATACGTCAAATGTGGCGCCAGGGTGGTCCACCACTTCCAGCTTATATTTTCCAACTTCCTTGATGGTCATAGAGAAATAACCGTTTTTGTCGGTGAGCGTAGTCGCGATGACCTTGCCGTTTTGTGTAATCTGGACAGACTGGCTCACCAGCGGCTGGCCATCTTTTTTAATCGTTCCATAAATTTCGCCTGCAAACACGAAGGATGGCAGAAAGAATAAAAGAGAAAGAATGATGTGTCGGGTATTCATCGCTTGTGGTATTTAGTGTTTATCTGACAATCCTGTC
>DATHZY010000494.1:0-4675 GCA_035458325.1 Saprospiraceae bacterium
AAAATTATACGGTCCTCTTTCATACGGCAAATAAGTCAAGTCGAAAGTCCTGAAATCATTGAGTCCAAAGGTCGGTGTTTGATTCTGAAAGATTTCCGTCTGAGATACAAGCCTTGTGTATGGGTTATTATTGTCACTACTGCTGTTACGCGCTCCCTGGTCGATTCTGTACCAGTTGATGTGCGCACGATTGACTCCATATAGCAAGCTATCGATTTCTTTTGCCTCTTCGAAAGCCGGCTGTCTGTCAATCTCAGCCTCCTGCGGTGTGGAAGCAAGATACCATGCAGTCGTCGGCGTACGTAAGTCAAAATTACTGGTAGTCCCTTCAAAGTCATCGAGGTACACGACCCCTTGTGAATCTTTCTTATTAGCGTCAATGGCCCTGGAGTGACTTGGTTTCAAAGCCGCCATCTCCGCTTCAAAGGTGATGTTGGAAGGCGCATTGGTATTGATCAACGGAATCTTGTCGACCAGCTTTGTCAGCCATGGTGCTTCATTGCTATAGTTCATGTCGAGACCATAGATCCGGTTGTTGATCGGGTCATCGCCGATATTGACCTTCTGGGTATAAGGCCGCTCATACATATGCAGGTAGGTACCTCCGATGCTGAAATGTTTGTTGATTTCATAATCGGCTCGTAGCCCCAGCATGGTCTTCTTATTGAAGCTAAAGAGCGCATTGTCTTCAAAGGAAACATTGATCGGTGTACTCGGCTGCAGGAAGGCCTGGTTTAATATCTTGATCCGGCCGATGTTATAGTCAATGGTATAATCTTCATTCTCCTTCAATAATTGTCCACCGGCTGTAACTCGAACCGAACCTGGTGGAATATTAAATGCGCCGAGTGAGATATCCGATGAGGTGCTTGTCTTTGCCTTTCCTTTAAGGGTGTACCTGTTGAGTTCAGGAAATTCTCGCGCCCGTACAATTGTACTATCATAGAGTTGCTGATACACAAAGGGCGTATCAACGCCCATGTAGGCCGCAATCGAATCCTTCAAGGTCTTACCAAAAGGCTCCAGTACGGGAAACATAATAATACCCAATGGAGGATTGATCGTGATCCCGGGTATAAAGTCAAACTTTCCGTCAGGCTGCGGGTCACCGGTTCGATTCAATTTGTCAAGATTGAAGATGGTGATCAGCGGGATATTTTCCATATTGGCAGGCTGCGGGAGGAAACGCTTAAAACCTTTTCCCGGATCTTCAAAAAATACATCCAACTCAAATTCCTCTGCGTTCAGATCACCACCACCGATACGATAGACGTTTTTCATCATCAGATCCCAGAGGTGCAGATCAACGTTTTGGTTAGTCCCCTTGAGCAATTTTACAAACAGTACTTTTTGTACGCCCGAAGTATCGGTGTTTTCGATATCCTGCGATAACTCTCCTACCTGGTAGACTTTTCCATTATAGGTATACTCATAAGCCACCCCGAGTACTTCATCCTGTTCGAGACGGATATTGAGGGAGATAAAACCGAGGTCTGGATTAAAGCGGTATTCGGTTGAATTCAGTTTTCTTCCCTGTATCTTTTCAAAATCCCTTGGCGACTTGAAATTGAAAGGAGGTGATGTCAATGCTTTGACCACATTATTAATGTCCCTTATGCTCGGATCAGAACGAAGGGCTCCCATGATTTTGTTCGTACTGTTGTCCGGAAGGATATCCTTCATACAGATATCCTTGAGTGAGTTGGTGTCGGGGTTACGCCATTTATCTGGCTCCTCGTTGGTCATATATCTCCACTCCCCTAAATCCGAGTGAGCCACAATGTCACGAACATCAGTAGTCTGGTTACGGTCATTGGTCACCCATACTTCAAGGCGCGTGATCCTGAAGAGACTGTTGATCTGCGGAAGGTTAGCTAATGTGGCTTCGAAACCATCCCTGTTGAAATGCGAGAGGAAGAAATGGCGGTTTTCATCGTATTGATCCGAATAGACCGAAAACTCCTGCAACACGCTACCACCCTGGATCTGAATGCTATTCTGTTTGGAATTTTGTTGTGAAGCGATTGCGGTCAGTCGCAGATGACCAAACTGCAGCTCTGTCTTGATTCCGAATAGGCTCTGGCTTCCTTTGATGAGGGTTGATTTCAGGGGGAGACTTACATCACCCGCTTCGATGGATTTCAATATTTCATCTTCACTGAACAGGTCTGAGTTATAATCCAGTTTGAGTTTGTTCTGGAAGTCAAAGGTCCTGGAGGTATTGTAATTAAAGCTGGTATTCAGTTTTTCACCGATCTGGCCGTTGACATCTACCTGGATGTCCATGTCAAAGTCAAACTGAGGGCCGCGTCGCTGCTGACGCACAGGAAGGATCGGATTGTCCTGGCGGTAATAATCAAGTCCAAAGGTTAGATCCACATTTCCCTGGGGACGGATATCGACTGTAGTACCACCAAAGAGGCGGTCGATGATGTCATCAGATACATCTACTTCGGCCACTGGGTCCAGATTGCCGCTTTTACTTCGGTCGCCCTGGGCAGCCCCGGCTAATTTTTTAAAATAATCTGCTTCCTCCTCCCTTGCGTTCCATTCAAGGTATTCCTCATAGGTCATACTGGTGGGGGCACGGTAGTTTTCTCCGCCGATGGTTTCGGTCAGGATATACGTATTCGTGACAGGATCGTATTCGACGGTTTGGATGAGGTCTTCCGGATCGAGCAGGTCAAATGGGTTCTCTTTGGGGTCTTCGATCCAGTTTCCGTAGCGATCTTCCAGCGGGATGGTGTCATTGGTGATGGTGGGGCCAGTTTCGGGAATCCATTCGTAGGGGTCAGGCAGGTTATATGATGCAATAGCCTTTCCGGAGGAGAAGAGGATTGAGACCAAAGCAAGGGATGCTCCTAAAAAAAACGACGCGTGTCTACTCATGTAATGTTATGCCTTCTATACGCTATCGAGGGATTATTTAGCCCCTCTCTTGACCCCAAAAAGGGGATATCTTATATGTTAACGGGTGTATAACGATACAATCCCGTTTGAATTATGTCCAATTAAGCAGATAACATGCGCAATGCCATCCGAACCAGGGTTTCGGTAGGCAGATCCCTGCCTTCATCCCTGACAATCTGACTGATAACCTTTTCAGCCTGGCTTTTTACAAAGCCCAGTGTGATCAAAGCTGCTGTGGCTTCTTCTACGGATTGGTTCTTATTACTTCCAGCCTTTACACTGAGAGGGTCACCGGCTGTCTTGAGCATTTTATCCTTCAATTCCATCATTACCCGCTTGGCCGTCTTTGGACCTACGCCCTTTACTTGCCTGAAAGCCAGTTCATTGTCAGTCAAGATTGCCTGCCGGCACTCTTCCGGGGTCATCCCGGATAAGATCAGTCTGGCTGTATTTGGCCCGATACCCGAGACACTCACGAGATGCAGGAAGACATCCCGCTCTGCCGGTTCTTTAAATCCCCAAAGGCGGTGGGCATCTTCCTGGACCTGCAGCCAGGTATAAACTTTTTCCACTTTCCCTTCCTCAATCAGATCATAACTGTTGAGCGTAATATTGAGCAGATATCCAATACCTCCGGCCTCTACCACCACATGTGTAGGTTGCCTTGCCACCACTTTCCCCTGTATATAGTCGAACATATTATAAAAGTTGCAAATATAATGAAACTGGGTTTATAAAGGCCTATTGCCACCAAGGATAGTTGGGTCCTTCGGGCGGAATACGAAATCTTAGCAACGGTCGTAAACTTTACCCATATCTTTGGATTCTTCTTTTTACAAAACAACTATGAACATACTCATCATCGGCGGCGGAGGCCGTGAGCACGCCCTGGCAGACAAAATAGCCTCAAGTCCACTTTGCACCGGACTCTTTATCGCTCCGGGTAATGCAGGCACAGCCTTACTTGGAAAAAATATCAATATCGATCCCAATGACTTTGAAGCCGTTAAGACTTTAGTCCTGCAGGAAAATATCGAATTGGTTGTCGTAGGGCCTGAAGCACCCCTCGTGGCAGGGATTACAGACTATTTTTCAGCGGATGAAGCATTGAAATCTATCGCGATCATCGGTCCATCAGCCGAAGGAGCCCAGCTGGAAGGAAGTAAGGCTTTTGCTAAAGAATTTATGGGCCGCCATGGCATCCCCACTGCAGCATACAAGTACTTTCAAAAAGAGGAGCTGGATGAGGCTTTGACCTATCTGGCTGGTCATACATTACCTGTAGTCCTCAAAGCCGATGGGCTTGCTGCCGGTAAAGGTGTATTGATATGTAATACACTGGCTGAGGCTGAGCGTGAAGTCAAGGAGATGTTGTCCGGAAAATTTGGTGACGCGAGTACTACCATTGTGATCGAACAATTCCTCACAGGTATTGAATTTTCTGCTTTTGCCTTGACGGATGGCAATCAATATGTCATGTTACCGGAAGCAAAAGATTACAAACGCATCGGCGAAGGTGACACTGGCCTTAACACCGGCGGTATGGGTGCAGTTTCACCTGTCTCCTTTGTAGACGAAACATTATCTCAAAAAGTATTAGTACAAATCATAGAGCCTACCATCAAGGGCCTCCGCGAAGAAAAGATAAAATACAAAGGGTTCATTTTCTTCGGTCTCATCGTGGTCAACAACGAACCTTTTGTCATTGAATACAACTGCAGGCTGGGTGACCCGGAGACCGAAGTGATCATTCCACGGTTGCAGA
>DATHZY010000495.1:0-2189 GCA_035458325.1 Saprospiraceae bacterium
ATGTTAATCTTCAATATTCCTTTGCAGCCAATAAATCTCTTTCGATGGATATGGATTACTTGTCCTACGTGGATAACAATCCCACGGATTACAATAATCATTATGAAGATGGAGAGGGTAATTTTCTATTTGAAAATTATACCCGAAGTACTAAGATGACACCCATAGCAATCAAGGTAGGTAAGATTGATTATATCACTCCTATCGGTACGAAACTAAAACTGGAAACAGGTGTCAAAGGAACAGTTTCAAATTTCACCAATGATGTCGGTGTCGAATACAGTGATGACGCACTGACCTGGGTGCAAGACCCTGAGCTCACAGCTAAATATGAACTGGATGAGTCCATCGCAGCAGCATATGCTTCCCTGGAGGCCCCTATTGATGACAAAACGAATATCAAGGCAGGCCTGCGATATGAATATACTGACTCCAACCTTGGTTCGGAGGAAGAACAGGATATCGTAGATCGGCAGTTCGGTAGCTTGTTCCCCACTTTTTACATTTCAAGGAAGCTCAATGAAAGCAGTGCGCTGAATTTCGTGTACGGTAAACGGATTACGCGACCGACGTTTAATGACATGGCACCCTTTGTCATCTTCCTCGATCCGTATACATTCTTCTCCGGTAATCCTGCGGTTCAACCTGCCATCTCCAACAACTTTGAGTTGGGATATACCTATAAATCCGCATTGTTATCGCTCAAGTATGGAATTGAGGATAGTACGATAGCCAACTTCCAGAGTGAAATCATTGAAGGAACCAATAAGCAATTGCTGTATTCTGAAAACCTGAAGCAAACAAAGACCCTTTCGTTGACGGTCTCATTTCCATTAGCTCCGGTCAGCTGGTGGAATATGTATGTGAATGTAAGTGGTGTCCTGCAAGAGGCACAGAAATATGATGAGTTTGGTTTACAGAAATATACTGCAGGCAATGTCAGTGCCTACACCTCGCAAACCTTTACCCTGCCAAAAGCTTTTACCCTGGAGGTGACTGGTCTGTACGTCAGCGGAGGCCTGTTTGGGATCTTTGCGTTAAAACCTTTTGGTTCAGTCAATGTCGGCTTGCAAAAGAAGCTGGGGGAGAACGGCGGCACATTGAGACTGGTGGCGGACAATATATTCAATACAATGAACTACCGTGACGAACTAACCCTGGAGGAACAACAACAGTATTATGAGGCAGAACTTCAGTTTAGTCAGCCTACAATCAAGCTCAACTATACGCGAAACTTTGGCAATCAGAAGGTGACTGGTGTACGGAAGCGCGCAACCGGGGCCGAAGAGGAGCGTAAACGGATAAATAACTAATGCCATGAAATTGAAAGTCATCATCACCGGATCAACCGGTATGGTTGGAAAGGGGGTACTGCTGGAATGTATTGATAGCGCTGATGTAGAAAAAATACTGGTCATCAACCGAAGTCCTGTAGGTATTACACATCCAAAGCTCAAGGAGATCATTCACAAGGATTTTTTTGATTGGACCGCTATTCGTGAGCAGCTCAGTGGGTACAATGCTTGTTTCTTTTGCATGGGCGTGTCCTCCGTGGGAATGAATGAAGCCGATTATCGGAGGATGACGTATGATCTTACGCTTGGATTTGCAAAGGAGTTGCGGGCACTGAATGATAGCATGACGTTTTGTTATGTCTCCGGTGCCGGAACAGACAGCTCGGAGCAAGGCCGGATGATGTGGGCACGCGTGAAAGGTAAAACAGAAAATGATTTGCTGGCGCTTGGGTTTAAAGATGCCTATATGTTCAGGCCTGGGTTTATACAGCCCATGAGGGGTATAAAATCGAAGACGGCCTTATACCAGGGAATTTATAACATCATCAGTCCCTTCTATGGATTGCTGAGGCGCATGCCAAAGTATGTCACGACTACGGTGGTGATCGGGAAGGCGATGATCCGGGTAGCGATGGAGGGGTATGATAAAAAGGTGCTGGAGAGTATAGATATTAACACTTTCAAATAACTTGCTTTTGCCTCAATAGCCATACGTGATACAAGGATCGCATAGTTCGACTTCGCTCACCACAGGGATTACGCAGAATTATTTAAAAAATTTATTTTCGCAAATTGGATTTTCCGGTACACCTTAATCTGCCAGACGAACTATTAGCGTTAATTTATTTTAAAATTCATCTGCGGCATCTGCGTTCCAAAAAACAGACGTGATGC
>DATHZY010000496.1:0-2568 GCA_035458325.1 Saprospiraceae bacterium
AATGTCACCAGCTATTTTGAAGATCTGGTCAGGGAATATGAATACTACATGCAATTGCATGACCACCCCATCAATATCAACGGGAAGACCTACCTGTACAAGATGGTTCATTCCTACAGGGAAATTGCAATCCACCAGCAAAACCATCCTGCGGATGTCCATACTATATTTATTGTCTTCTCCATCGAAGGGCTGCATTGTCTGGATAATAATATTGATGGAGAACTCAATGAAGCTTCGGTGTTGGAAAATCTGAAAAAGATCAAGGAGTGGGAATACGCACCATTCTTTGTGACGGTCGCACATCACTTCAATAATAAGCTTTGCGGGCATGCTAAAAGCCTCTTTGGACTGGTAGGCAAAACTGCGGACCAGTCGGAAGGATTGAATAAAAAAATCAATGCTACCGGGTTGAAAGTAATAGATCTGATGCTGGATAGTTCAATAGGCAAACGCATTCTCATTGACGTCAAGCACATGAGCCTGCTTTCCAGGTTGCAGTATTATGATCTGTTGGATACCAAATTTAAGCATGATGCGATACCTGTGATCATGAGCCATGGAGCGGTAGCCGGACGTACGATCGATGGTGTACTCAATAAGGACAATCCGGCGTTGGCTAAAACATTCTTTCCGGAAGACATCAACTTCTATGACGAAGAAATCATCCGGATGACAAAATCAGGTGGGATCATCGGCCTTCAGTTAGATGAACGCAGGCTGGGGTCAAAGGAAAAAATAAAATCATTGCGTAACCCGCTTTTCCTGAATGAAATAAGGCATGTGCGGGCTGAGCTGGTCTGGAACCAGATTCAATACATTGCTGAGTTACTCAACAACAACCGTTTGTTTGCCTGGGACACGATGGCACTGGGCACGGATTTCGATGGCATCATCAATCCAGTCAATGGTTTTCTGACAGCCGAAGAATTAAATGCACTCATGGAATATGTAGAGCGCCATGCCTATAATTACATGAATGAGCGGGGCAAGCTGGTGATGAGCAGGCGTAACCAGATCACACCGGCTGCCATTGTACAAAAGATATTTTCTGAAAACGCTTCCAGATTCCTGAGCACCTGGTTCCTATAGCTTCTATGGTGCCGGGACTACGGAACATCTGAATTATCCCGAGGCTATCCTATATAGCCTTACCGATCTCATTCCTATTAAACTTATGTTGCATGAAAAATCCACTCCATCTGGAAAAAGCGGGCAGGGAAAAACTTGCCTTGTATTTAATCATTATCTCGGGATTAATGGCGGCATCGGCGATGCTATTCAGGTATTGTGTTTCAATTGAATTTATTGATCATCCCCAATTCACCTATTTCCACGAGTATGCGAGAATCAAAGCAGAAATAGCGGCTTGCCCGGGAGCCTTATATTTCTATTATGCCTTCTTCATCCTAGATATGATCTGGGCACCTTTGGCATTGCTGATGATCTATAACCTCACCAGGATCTACTTGAATAGCAAACGCTTTTTAACATCATTGTTTATCTTTTCAATAGCCGCTTATGCTTTTGATTTATTAGAAGGCATAGGATATACGGTCAAGGACGATCTCTTTGGTTCAACCTCCTTTTCACTGGCACAATTTGTGAGGATTAAAGTATTCTTGTATACCCTTGTTGTGTTTCACCTGTTGATTGCTTTATATCAACGATATGTTACTGAAAACTTACGGTTGATCAGCCAGGCTATATTGGCTTCCTTCCTTTCTATTATCATCATAGTGATGATCCTTTTTTTGGCGACAAAACTCGAACAAGGGAGTACGGTAATTATACATTTACTTGATTCACCCTTTAGCATTTTTATTTGTACCATGATGGTATTTATCCTGGCGTTGGCATGCGCCCATTATCCTGATTATATAAAGCAATACTTTTTCCCGAATGCCTCCTCAACAGTCACCTGGTCCCTTGAAAAGGTTGGCTTCTTTACTACCCTCCTCGGGATGGGGATCATTCATTATAAAGAAGCGGATGCAGTGACGACGGTGGAAGACCAGAAGCGAACAAATATTGCTTCTTTCCTGAGGAAAAATCTAGGGAGTGCCCTGCTTTTCACCTGGATCTACAGCCTGTTCTTTGTTCTTGACAAGTATACTGAGGTGAAAATACCGGTGGGTTTATTTTGCTTTGCCCTCATCCTCGTCTATTTATACATTTACAATGATTGTTACAACAAACAGAATGATCCAGGAGAAAACACTGCATCCATCGAACGAAAAACGATATACACCTTCGTCCTACTTTTTATTTCTCTATGCCTTACACTCCTCTCGTGTATTTTGGGCAACTGGATTTTGACGTGTAGTCTTTTAATCCTAACCGCTATCTGCAACTTATTCTTCTATATCTACTTTCAGTTTTCCAGGGCGGGCTTCAGGAAGGATAAAAGCATACTTTTATTCCTTCCCGCGGTTGGGGATATTGTTCAATTTCTTAAGGTTTTTGCATCCTTTGGCTGGTGTGCCTTGTTTATCTATCTCCTCTTTCTCCGCTTTCCAACTAACCTGAGTTCGCTATGCTTTATGCTCATTTGGTTGTACCTGCTTT
>DATHZY010000497.1:0-4456 GCA_035458325.1 Saprospiraceae bacterium
CCAATCAGAGATCCTCGGGATGAGTAGCGGATTTGGCGCACCGGGTTGGAGTTTTATCAGTGGTATTCAGCCAAAGATTAACAGGAAAGCATACGATGACACTGGTGACTATCTGGCCGATGCCAGGGATAACGGATGGATCACCACCAATGCATTTCAAAATGCACCTGTCCTGCAATCGCAGACCAAGTCACTGGATAGTCGTCTGTCTATCGAACCGTTTACAGATTTCAAGATTGATTTTGATTTCACCCGTAATCTGACCACGAATTATTCCGTCTTCTTCAAGACCTATAATAAATCAGGCAATACCATCGAAGATATCGGCCGCAGATCTCCACGCGAAATCGGCAATTTCACTATATCCTACCTGGCTATCCCGACTCTCTTCATGGGCGACTCCCTGCGGGTCAATCAGCTTTTTGATAAATTTGAAACAAACCGCGCCATCATCTCCAAGGAACGTGGTATAGGAGAGCATGCCATCGATGGAACAGAGTATGCAACAGGTTTCGGACGCAAACAACAAGATATCCTAGTGCCGGCCTTTCTGTCAGCCTATACGAACAAGGACCCTGTCAATTTTGAGTTCACGGACATTTTTAACTGGATACCCAAGCCAAACTGGACGCTTAACTATAGCGGCTTGAGTAAACTCGCCATGTTTAAAAATATATTTACGAATGTCCGTCTCACGCATGGATACAAGTCGACAATGTCGATCAATACATTTGAGACAGACTTGAGTTATGATGATTATGATGAATTCACCAATACTAGACGTGGCCAACAATGGGAAGGAAATCTAGACTCTATAAGCCAAAATTATTATTCCCAGTTTCTACTTCCTTCGATCATCATTGAAGAATCATTTGCTCCGTTGATCGGTCTCGATGTCAAGATGAAAAACGATATGAACTTCAGTTTTAGCTATGCTAAGCGACGAGGTCTATCCATGGGTTTTATTTCCTATGAACTAGCGGAGACCCGATCTACCACTGTTGATTTTGGTTTTGACTGGAAGATGAAGGATGTCCGCATCGGATTCCTGCCCGGATTCAATAGTCAGGCCAATAAAAAGAAACCAAGTACACCCAAGCCTGGTGGTGGAGGTGGAACACCTAAGTTGGGTAATGACCTCAACGTTCTCCTGGATATATCTTTCTCCGACAATATCACCTTTAATCACTTGCTGGACCAGGAAGCTGGGGCCAGGCCAACACGAGGATCAAAGGATATCACGATATCACCTGCCATCAGCTATGATGTCAATAAGAATGTCAGTCTTAGGTTCTTCGTCGACTACCGTCGTCAACAACCATACGTGAGTAATTCCTACCTGGTGGTGAATGTGGAAGGTGGTGTAACGGTCCGAATAAAACTGGAGTAGGAGTCCTACACAAAGATGCTGTTGATCTGATCCGTTTCGATCAGGAACCCATCATGCCCGTAAGGAGACTGCACTACATGTAGTGATGCGTCAGGCATATGTTCAGCAAGCAAAATTTGTTGTGGTACCGGAATCAAACGGTCTGAATCAATGCCGATGATCGTAGCCTTCATGTTTAATTGCTGAAGTACTTTTTCTATTCCACCTCGGCCTCTTCCCAAATGATGGGTATCCAATGTCTTGATGAGGTGCCAATAACAGTGCGCGTAAAAGCGGTTGACCAGTTTTTCTCCCTGGTGACGGATATAGGAGGAAGCACGATGGTCCTGTAGGACATCGTCGTGGTCTGTTTGTGTTTCGATGTAGGCTTCAATCGTTCTGTAACCTAGCAACGCTATTCCTCTTGCTGCTCGCATACCTGCTGCACCTGATTCATTTTTATTTTCCCTCAGCGTTTGATCTGCAAGCATGGCTTGCCGTTGCGCCTCGTGGCCAGCGATCGCCCATGCTGATTCTCTTGCGCTGGTGACGAGTAGACCTAAGTGTTTTATTTTATCAGGGATCAGGCAGGTGAATTCAAGGACCTGGTGACCACCACATGATCCGCCAATGCAAAATTGAATTTCCTCAATGCCCATGTGTATTCTCAATCTTTCATGTGCCTTCACCCAGTCTCTCACAGTCACTAATGGCCAGTCCATGCCGTATGGATGGCCAGAGACAGGATTGATGCTTCGTGCACCGGTAGACCCGTAACAAGACCCAAGCACATTAGCACAAACAATAAAATATTTTGTTGGATCGAGGGTCTTGCCTTCCCCAAAGAGGCCGCTCCACCAATCATCTACACGACTGTTTGCGGTCAATGCATGACATACCCAGATGACATTGTTTTTTGCTTCGTTGAGTTGGCCATAGGTATGGTAGGCGATCGTGATACCATCC
Organism: Saprospiraceae bacterium; assembly: GCA_035458325.1. Lineage (GTDB taxonomy): Bacteria > Bacteroidota > Bacteroidia > Chitinophagales > Saprospiraceae > Opimibacter. The sequence continues at coordinate 2,336 of DATHZY010000497.1, forward strand.
GCAAAGGTATAGCCGAGTTCGAGGGTGAATGGAGCAGAATCACGGAAGTAGCTGATACCTGGGATTTCAACGGGCAGAGCATATTCAGGAGCCATGCTCATTGTTCACTCATGATTAAAGCCTGTCCGATGTCGAGGATGATATCATCGATATGTTCGAGCCCGGCAGAGATGCGTATGAGTCCATCGGTGATACCGGCTTCAGCCCTTGCTTCAGGCGTGAGCTTAGCGTGGGTGGTGGAAGCAGGATGTGTTGCTATGCTTCTGGTATCACCGAGGTTTGCGGTCAATGATAACATCTTCAATCCATCCAGGAAGCGTTTCCCTTGCGCAAGGCCTCCGGCAATTTCGAACGTGACCAGTCCTCCTCCCCGCTTCATTTGTTTCCTGGCAATGGCGGCACCGGGGTGACTATCCAGGAAAGGATATCGCACATTAGTGCATTGGGGATGTTGAGCTAAAAACTGGGCGAGCTTTTCCGCATTATCACAATGCCTGTCCATCCTGACAGCCAGTGTTTCCAGGCTTTTGGACAATACCCATGCATTGAAAGGAGAGAGGGATGGCCCTGTACTTCTGCAAAGTTTCCTGATCTCCGTGATCAGGTCTTTTCTCCCGGCTACGATTCCTCCGACGACTCTGCCCTGGCCATCAATATATTTTGTTGCACTGTGGGTGATCAGATCAGCGCCCCACTGAGCAGGCTGTTGTAAATACGGTGTGGCAAAGCAATTATCTACATTCAGGATGAGGTTGTTTTTGACACAGAAGGATTTTGCTGCCTCCAGGTCTATGATATCAAGTCCCGGATTGGATGGTGTTTCAACAAAAAACATTTTAGTGGAAGCCCTGACCGCACTATTCCAGGTTTGCGGATCTGTCGGATCAACGAGCGTAACCTCGATACCCCACTTAGGCAGATATTGAAGAAGAATGGTGTGCGTGGAACCGAATACTGCCCTTGATGCAATCAAATGATCACCTGCCTTGAGGAGTGCCATAAAGGAAGCAAAGATGGCAGCCATGCCACTGGCTGTAGTGACCGCCTCATCGGTGCCTTCGAGTGCGGCTATTTTATCTTCGAGTTCTTTGCAATTCGGATTGGTAAACCGGCTATAGATATTACCTTCTTCCTCATCAGCGAAAACAGCGCGCATCTGTTCCGCATCATCAAACACAAAACTGGAGGTAGGAAACATAGGTGTACTGTGTTCCCGTTCTCCTGTCTGGGCTGTTTGTAACCGGATGGCGAGCGTCTCAAATTTCATGAGGTTACTGTTAGAGGCATTCATCATGCAATGATGTTTGCTGATGTTTTAATTTATAATGGGTTGTTGGATGAATTGTACAGATAAGCGGTCACGACCTGGCCTACTGCACCGAGGACATTCGGATCAATCACACTCAGGTTGTCATCATGGGTATGCCAGTGTGGCCCGAAAGCACTGCCACTCCCAACGGTTTTGTTGATGATATCGATCATCGGGATCTCGGTATACAGATTGACAAAGTAATGATCATCGGTGATAGGTCTAGTCCTGACATCCTTAAAATGAGCAGACTTGCCCATGCCTTTAGCCAGCGACCATACCTTTTCATAGTGACTATGTATCCTGCTCACTTTTTGGGGTGGGAAAACGCCTGTCAGATCTTCTTTCTGAAAGGTGGCACCCTTTGCACCCACCATGTCAAGTAATATTCCAAATTCTGCACGATAGCCCTGCACATGCAGATTCTGTGCCCAGTATTGAGAGCCAAGGCACCAGGTATCAGCACCGCCATTGGTGGCGCCCTGGTCTTCGGCATCAAACAATATAATATCTACACCGATGGGAAGGGGATTTTCCTTTAGGAGTCTTGCAATCTCTATCAATACACCAACACCGCTACCCCCATCATCTGCGCCATCGATGGGCTTGTCGGCTCGTTCATCATCTTCATCCGCAGCATACCGTGTATCCCAATGCGCAGCCAGCAACACACGCCGTGCATAGGTGGGGTTAAAGGATGCAATGATATTGGCCGCCCTCACTTCACCGATGGTTGCTGTTTTTGCTTTAAAAGTTTGTTCTGTAACCTTCGCTCCGTAACTCTTTAATTTATTCACCATCCACTGACGGGC
>DATHZY010000498.1:0-2511 GCA_035458325.1 Saprospiraceae bacterium
CTCTCTGACGCTGGATTTGGAAACACAGTGATGCCTAATGATTTACCATCAATATTGGTGACAGAGGTAGTCGTATCGATAATTTCAAAATCGATCAATTGAAAGGAACAACTATTGATCGGAAGGCAGTTGGTCATACAACCAAACACAGCGACTGCATATTCTCCAGGTGCGGAGTAATCATGACTGATGGATCCTGTGCTATTACCAAACTGGCCATCACCGAAATCCCAATCATACGTATTTGCATTAGAATTGAGCACATTGAAATCGATGGTTACAGTTCCATCTTCCCCAAGATAAAATTCAGTCGCACCCGGATCGACCGTCCACGTTGGTGCAGGGCATGTGGCCTCATAGATATACTCCAGCGCATTGATGATGATGGAATCATTAGGGCCAATAATGCCATTGGCGGTCATCACCGGTAGTGAGTAAGCGGTATCAAACCACATATATTCTACCTGATCTGCAATTAACGTAATGGTATCCGTCCCATCCTGCACGATGGTATCAATGCGCAGGATATCAGAACGAAGCCTTACCACATTCTCAAAGGTGTCATAGGGTGTCATCAAGGTGCCCCAACCGTCGATCCTGGTCTCTCTGGTTTGGATCGCTTCGTAGAGGATATTTTGTCCTGCTGGTGTCAGATCAAGGCCGTATGTGGTAGAAGAGGTCCATTCATTTCCATAGATTATTGGAAAACGTAGAACAGTATCCTGGTTTTGATATACAATAACAGCTTGTGTTGCTGTTCCACCGAGATCAACCGTAAAACCTATAAAGTTTTCAAGCAATAGATTGGAGACTTTCGATTGATACCGTTGCAGATTGTACAATTCAAAATCGAGGAGGAATAACGTGTCCTTGAGCAACACAGCCTGATCGGTACTGTTCCAGACGGCGAGGCAATCAAAAGTAGAAAGCCCGCTCAATGAGCATACCGTAAGGAAAGTGAACTGGCTGATCCCTTCTGCTGGTTCGACAACCTGATTAACATGAGTGTTCAGGTTGAGGTTGGTGCTCAGGTCCCACGTCACGTTTTCACCATCCTGGGTGACGATCTGATTGGAAAATCCTAACGGTAGGCGGTTATACAAGTACAGGTCACCTGGGGCGCCATAATGGCTGGCCTGATAGACTTGTTGTGCTGACAGCATGTGGAGCTGTACGAAGCAGATTGCTGAAAGAAGTAAAATTTTCATTTTTTCCATGGTTAAAATTACAGCAAAAAGTCACAATTAGCCCTTCTCAGGACACTTATATGTATGAAGGAAACAGGTTTTCGTATCAGAGATCCATATAAAACTCACTTTTTAACTTTTTCGGTTGTGGGATGGGTGGATCTATTTTCAAGGAAGGAATGTCGTGACATTTTGGTCAATAACCTGAAATACTGCATTGACAATAAAGGGCTTCTGCTCTATGCGTATGTGATTATGACCAATCATGTGCACGCTATCATGGCTGCTGATAGTGATACAAAGGGATTGTCATTTCTAATCCGCGACTTTAAGAGTTACAGCAGCAAACAATTAAGTACATGGATTCTATCGGATTCAAAGGAAAGCCGTAAAGCATGGATGACAGATATTTTCAGGCACTATGCCTTCAAATCCGGTAAAGTTGATTTGTTCCAGATATGGACACATGACAATCGGCCTATGGAAATTTTACAAATGGATTTCTTTAATCAGAAACTGAATTATATTCATCAGAATCCTGTGAAGGCAGGTTTTGTTCGAAGGCCGGAAGACTTTCTTTATTCAAGTGCGTCGAACTACGCTGGATTTGAAGAAAATATTCTTGACGTTATTGTTATCGACCACTGGTCAAATATTGGGTACATCCGTTAACGTGAACAAAATCCTGTAATTGTTTTCGATTACCAAAACAAATATGCAGGATATTCGTAGCCTTTGGCTGCGAACCGCAGGAGCATGTTTGCAGCTTCCTGGCTGCCAGTCTTATTAAATTTGATTGCTACCTGGAGCCAGGAGGCTCCTGACGACAGATTATCGAATAGCGACAGGATCTATGGTTTTACTACCGTAGCCGGAGTCTACTGTGAACTTTTGATTGCTGTATGGAGCCTAGAGGCTCCTGACGACAGAATATCGAATAACTCGACAGTGTTTATGATTTTACTACCGTAGCCAGAGTCTACTATGAACTTTTGTTTTTTTTTAACACTGATTGTGGTAGTCGAAGACTACAACACAGTCAGGATGTTCGTAGCCTCAGGGCTGCGGACAGCAGGACCATGATTGCAGCCTCCTGGCTGCTCAGTCGATCTTGAATTCGTAGAACCCTTGCGGAGCCGTGCGAGGCATCGTGGCATTGCTGCCCCAGTTACTATGTGCAGTCACATAGTACTGGATGGTGACTCCTGCCTGTCCGCCCTGGAAGGATGCCTTGTAATGATCAGGAATATCTGACAGCGTAAGCTTCAGTTCCTTCCATTCTTCCTTGCCTTTGATCCGGTACATGACTTTGAGGGTTTCCGGG
>DATHZY010000499.1:0-2871 GCA_035458325.1 Saprospiraceae bacterium
TGCATTGCACATCCGGAAATTGAATCGGGGCTTGTCCCGGATATGCATAGGTGAGTTTGGATGTCGTGATCATAATGAAAGGGCAAATTAAGCAACCTGAGGGAATCAACAACGAGGGACGATAGGAAGTTGTGTAAAAGACTACTGTATCAGCATTGCTGCACCGAAAACACCGGCACTGTCACCCAATGCAGGCCTGACAATTGGTGTCGTAAGAACCGGATTAAAGATGTTTTTCGCAACCGCTTCCCGCCCGGCGGTGTAGAGAAAATCTATATTACCTAAACCGCCTCCGAGCACGATGACATCCGGATCAAGCACATTGATGATTTGCCCGAGTGCTTTGCCAAAGTAATAAATCAGTCTTTCTTTTACTTCAGTTGCATACAGATCCGCAGTATCCGTCAGAATATCTTTCAGCTTCTTTTCGTGACCAGCTCGTTTCAGATAATAGCGCTGCAAGGCAGTGCCCGATATGATTGTTTCAACACATCCATGACGTCCGCAATAACAATCCTCACCTGATTCATCCAGAAACATATGCCCCCACTCTCCTCCAATACCATGCCGACCGCCGATGATCTTACCGTCAACCACTACACCACCTCCAACACCTGTGCCCATAATCACTCCAAAAACAACCTTAGCATCAGGAAAGTCACGGGCTACGACACCCAGATGATATTCAGCGAGTGCAAAGCAATTTGCGTCATTGGCCATTGCCACTTTTATACCGAGCAATTTCTCCAGATCCTTATCCAGCGGATGATGATTGAGGCAAAGTGTATTGCTGTTCTTAAGCAATCTTGTTTGTGGATCAATCGTACCAGGCGTCCCGATTCCAATGGCATCCGGTTTGTGACCCGTCATTTCTATGAGCTGATCTACGAGCGATTTTATCCGATGCATGACATGCTCATATCCGCCTGAGCCTTCCGTATCGATGCGGTGACGTGCGATCACACTATCCGGGTGGCGGCTGTTCAGGACCACGCCCTCTATCTTGGTGCCGCCCAGGTCAATTCCCCAAAACATGTGTAAGAGAGTAAGAGAGTAAGAGGTAAGAGCTATTGATCAGATGACTTATCATATTACTACTTTGATTTCGTATTTACCTTAAAGATTAAATAGCTAATTATATTCTCAAGCCTCTCACGCTCTTACTCTCTCACCTTCTTACAAGTTCTTCGAGAGCGGCATTGAGGCTGCGTTCGATACCGTCGCCGGTCCATTGGGGGGCACCGGGGATGGCCGTGGTGGTGAGGATTTGTTCCCTGGATCTTCCGCTGTTGATCTCCTTGGTTACAAATTCAAGCAAGGCTGTAAGATAATCTGCAAAAGCGGCGAGGTCGCTTTTATTGCCTGTGACGTCAAATCCTTCGCGGGCGTGGCCGAAAATAAACAGGGCATCGTTATCATAATAGGATTGCATCTGCTGGAGGATTTCAATCCAGTTTTCAATCGAGGCACCTGCAGATTTATCGATGTATGGATAACGGCGGTTGAAGACCAGGTCACCACAATGAACGACATTGGCGTTCTGGAAATGGATGATGCTGTCTCCATTGGTGTGTGCCGGGCCCAGGTATTGAATATCAATGATCTCATCACCAATGGATTGTTGCCAGCGATCTGTATAGGTCAGGTCCGGAAAAAGCTGATCTGCCACATTGTTGTTCTTTTCGGCGGTGATACGTTGATTGATCTTCGAATTTTCGTGGGCCAGGATGTTCCTGGCGATGCCCTTGTAGACGATGTTGCCGGATGTATGATCGCCGTGATGATGTGTGTTGATAAGCAAATCAACAGGACTGGATTGTTGCTTTCGAATTTCTCCGAGCAGATGTTCAGACTGTTCTTTCCATTGGGTATCGATGACAACGATTCCATCCGGTTGGATGAGCCAGCCGATGGTGCCTCCTTTTTCAGTAAAGTAGCCGACATTTCGGCGGAGGAGTTTCATTTGATATGCGGGAAGGTTTACCATATTTATCAATGGAGTGAAAACTGAAAAAGACACAGCAAGACTACCTGACTGAACAAAAGACCTTCTTTTCATAATTATTGTACATTTAATGCCTTGCCAATATATCTTCAAAACTACAAAACCCAATCATGCGGTTTTCACTCTTGAAGTGATTCGGAAGTATCCGATAGTATCACTTCAAAGCTGTGGGTAAGTTTGGCTACATGGTCTATCATCTTACTCACCGTGCAGTACTTTTCAATCGACATGGAAATTGCTTTTTCAGCTTTCTCCGGATTTACATTTCCGTATAGTTTATAGTGCAGATGTATGTGCTTGAAAACTTTTGGCACCTGATCCTGGGCCCTGAAACCTTCTGTCTCGATTTCGAGGTGTTTGAGGGGCTGGCGCATCTTTTTTAACAATTCGACAACATCAATGGCGGTGCAACCTGCCTGGCTCATCAAAAGGAGCTCGGTGGGGGATGGAGCGGAATCTTCACCTCCTATATCCTTACTTCCTTCAATGTTTACGGTATGCCCGCGCTCATTTGTGGCTTCAAAACGTACTGCCTGATTGGTTCTCTTCAGGTATATTTTCATGCTGCTTCGTCTTTTATTTGCATAGTTAATACTTTGAAATCGGTCATTTTGAAATATCTTTGCCCTCTTCACCCTTAGTATCATCTCAAAATCATCAGTTTATGTGGGTTTTAGCCGTTTTAGGTGCACATTGGTACCTTTCTTTGTTTACACAATCCTTTTTCAACCACCGGTATGCTGCCCATCGCATGTTTACGATGTCAAAAGGTGTTGAAAAATTCTTCTATGTCATTTCCTGGATTTTCCAGGGCTCTTCTTACCTGAGCCCAAGGGCTTATGGCATCATGCACAGGATGCATCATG
>DATHZY010000500.1:0-5635 GCA_035458325.1 Saprospiraceae bacterium
AAGGAACCCAAGACCTACCTATCCAGTTTTGAAAGACCTAATATCTAGTTGTCAGTCAGGGCTGGCATCCAGCGGATAGAACAGATCAAGGACTTTATCAAAGCAAGAAAGGGGCAGGCCGGCATCATTTATTGCCTCGCGCGTAAAACAACAGAGTCGATTGCGGAAACGCTACAGAAGTATGGATACAAAGCGGCGGCTTATCATGCGGAGATTGATAATACAACCCGGAAGAAAGTCCAGGAAGATTTTCAATTTGACCGTTTGCAAATCGTTTGTGCCACCATTGCCTTTGGAATGGGCATCGACAAGCCTAATATCCGTTGGATCATCCATTACAACCTGCCGAAGAATATAGAGAACTACTACCAGGAGATCGGAAGATCCGGTCGTGATGGCCAGCCGGCTGAGGCATTAATGTTTTACAGCTTTAGGGATATCAGTGTCTACAAGGAATTTATTGATCAGAGCGAAGCCAATGAGACCTTCAAGCGGGTTCAGGCCGAAAAGCTGGAGCGTATCTGGGAATACAGCCAGGCCACCAATTGCAGGACCAACGTGATCCTCAATTATTTTGGAGAGTATCGTTCGACCGGCTGTGGGCACTGTGATCATTGCCTGCAGCCTTTGCAGGGATTTGATGGTACACGATATGCCCAGATGGCTTTATCCGCTTGTAAGCGCTCGGGGGAAACGATCGGGATCAATATGCTTGTCGATGTGCTGCGTGGATCAGGCAAGAAGGAAATCTATGAACGCAACCTGCAACAGATAAAGACCTACGGAGCCGGCAAGGATCTGCCATGGAAGGACTGGATGCACTACATCACACAGATGATCAACCAGGGACTTCTTGAAATCGACTATATCGGACATTCTGTATTGAGATGCACCCCCTTGAGTGATTCCGTGTTGTTTGACAATCGAAAAGTGGAATTGCATCGCCAGGTCGAAGAGCTTGAAGAGCCTGTGGTTAAAAGGAAACCGAAGACGGTCAGATTTAGCGAGGGACTGATTGACCGGCTTGAAAAGCTGTGCCAGCAATTTGGAAAAGAGGAAGGATTACCCCCCTATGCCATTTTCCCTAAAGGAACCTTGAGGGAAATGGCAGAAGTTCGTCCCTTTACCGTCGAAGAATTTTCAAGGCTGAATGGCATCGGAGATTTCAAATCCAAAAAATACGGGCAGGCATTTGTGGATGAGATCAGGAGTTATATGACCGATCAGGATATCATTAAAAAGCCAAAAGGCATGACCTATGTAGAAACGCTGCAACTGTTTCAACAAGGATTGTCACCTGAAGAAATCGCGCAGAAGAGAGAAATGGCCGTGTCCACGATCGCGATGCACCTCGCGAAACTCTATGAGAAGGGTGAGAACATTGACATCCAGCAGTATTTATTTCCGGATGACCTGGTCTTAGCCCGCCAGGGATGGAGGGCGAGCGGGTTCAGTGATCAGATGAGTAAAGTGAAGGAGCAGGTGGGTGATAGCCTCGATTATACAAGGCTCAACCTCGCTATGGCCATCGTCAGAAGAGAGAAAGCGCAAGGCTTACTTTGATCATGTATCCAATATGTTTTCATCCTTCTGCAGCGTAGTTAAAATTTTATTCATCACGAAATGAAATATTATTTGCAGAAGCAGGTTATATTTGAATGTTCAAATCATTGAGAAATATTTCTTGAATTATAATTCTAACCAAACAAAACGTATCAATCATGGACAATCCATCAGACAAAGATCAGGCAAAAATGGAGCAGGCAACGCTCACGTTTCCGGACGGACCCGTTGAATCCAATCCATCAGCACCTGAAAATCCTGCAATGGCTCCGGCCCCTGTGGTAGCTGCTAAGAAGCCTGCGAAGAAGGCTCCAAAGAAGGCTAAGAAGGCTGCTACGAAAGCGGCACCTGTAGCAGCGGCACCAGCACCAGCGCCAGCAGCGGCACCAAAGAAAGCCGCTAAAAAAGCTACCAAGAAGGCTACGAAAAAAGCAGCCCCGAAGAAAGCCACTAAAAAAGCTGCAACGAAGAAAGTAGCTAAGAAAGCAGCAACAAAGAAGGTAGCGAAGAAGGCAGCAACCAAGAAAGTTGCCAAGAAAGCAGCTAAAAAAGCGGTTGCCAAGAAGGTAGTTAAGAAAGCTGTCGCCAAGAAAGTCGCAAAGAAAGCCGTTAAGAAGGCAGTGGCTAAGAAGGTGGCTAAGAAAGCTGTGAAGAAAGCAGTTGCAAGAAAAGTAGCTAAGAAAGCGGTTCGCAAGGCAGTTGTGAAGAAGGTTGCCAGGAAGGCCGTACGGAAAGCAGTTGCTAAAAAGGTAGCCAAGAAGGCCATCCGCAAGGCAGTGGCTAAGAAGGTTGTCAGAAAAGCAGTTGCTAAAAAAGCAACTAAGAAAGCAACCGGTCGCAGAAAGTAAGATTGCTTGACAGATTACGGTCTGTCTTTAGCCGTTCCAATCAGGATTGACCTCTGGGTTTCCCCTGGTTGCACAGATACGACAAAGGTGAAGTGGATAGGAACTATTCGCTTCACCTTTTGTTTTTCAGGGTATCAACCGGAGCATCACTTTTGTATTGGGGAATCAGAAGTAGTTAAGTTTCATTTAACATCAGCCAATGTGTGTCCCCTCCTTTTTTCCTTATTTTTACCTACTTATTGACCATTTATGAGAAGCATTCTGATCACCTTTGCGATTTCATTCCTGACCGCTATATCTGTTGCCGGACAGGGTATCGAATTTTACCATGGCACATGGGAAGAGGCTCTATTGAAAGCCAAGGCGGAAGACAAAATCATTTTTGTCGATGCATACACGACCTGGTGCGGGCCATGTAAGCGAATGGCTGCTAGTACTTTTCCAGATCCTGCCGTGGGTGAACTCTTCAATCCACATTTCCTGAGTCTCAAGATTGATATGGAAAAGGACATGGGCCTGGAGTTCAGGAAGAAATTTCCGGTCAATGCCTATCCGACACTTTTTTTTATCGATGCTGATCAGAAACTCATCAAGCAGGTGGTTGGTGCCAAGAGTCCGGCTGACCTGATCGCTTTGGGTGAATCAATTATCGCTAAATATGACCGCAGCACGAAGTACGAAGCTGCCTATGCCGCTGGTGACAGGAGTTATCAGTTAGTCTACGATTATGTAGCCGCACTCAATAAATCCGGCAAGCCTTCCATCAAGATTGCCAATGATTACCTGACCACCCAAACTGATCTCAAGACACCTGAGAACCTGAAATTTATCCTGGAAGCGGCCTCTCAGGTAGACTGCCAGTGTTTTGATCTCTTCGAACAATACAAATCAGACATCAGTAAAGTGGTGGATGCAGATATCATCGATGCCAAGGTGAGACAGGCATGCAATAATACCGTCAGGCGCGCGATTGAGTTTGAAAGCCCCGAACTGATAGGCCTCGCTGCAGATGCAATGAAGCGCAACCTACCTTCCGAAGCTGATCGCTTCAGGTCAGATAGTGAGATCAGGTATGCCCTGGCGCTCCATGATATGTCACGTATCGGGGATCTCGTCAATACACATGTCAAAAAGTTTATCAAGAATGATCCTGCCAGCCTCCATCAACTGGCCCTTGACCTGGATAAGTATGCGGTAGATAATCAGACCTGCCGGCAACTCGCCATTGAGCTATCCGGCAAAGCAGCAAAAGAGAAAGATGCTAAGCCGGAGTATATCGCAACGTATGCTAACCTGGTCTATAAAGCCAATGGCAAGGCGGAAGCCTTGAAAATACTCGATGAGGCATTGCTCAGGATGGATGAGCCGGAGAGCAAGGATTACCAGACACTCAAGGCACTCAGGAATAAGATCGAGAATTCTTAATTCATTAATTGGCTAAAAGGGACAAGGCCGTTGCAGGAGCAAACACCTGCCACGGCATCTATTGGTATTGGTAGAGTTATCGATTAATAGATTGATTTTAAGTCTTTTAAATCATATGATATTAAAATTTAATATCGCCCCCCGCTTCACTATCTTTGCGGGTCCTTACGGAAATAGCTATGGCTAAGAAATTAAACCCGGAACTCGAATCATCACACACCTCTGATCACTCAGGCATCATCTACCTGGGCGGGATGTATCAGGATTATTTCCTTGATTATGCCTCCTATGTGATCCTGGAAAGGGCTGTGCCTGACATACATGATGGTCTCAAGCCTGTTCAACGTCGGATACTGCATTCGATGAATGACATCCACGATGGACGATATCATAAGGTGGCTAATATCATCGGACACACCATGCAGTACCATCCACATGGGGATGCAGCCATTGGGGATGCGCTGGTCAACCTGGGGCAAAAAGATCTGCTGATTGACTGCCAGGGCAATTGGGGAGATATACGTACAGGAGACAGCGCAGCGGCACCAAGGTATATTGAAGCCAGGCTCACCAAGTTTGCGCTGGAAGTCGCCATCAATCCACAGACGACCAATTGGCAGGTATCCTATGATGGTCGCCGCAATGAACCCATCTGTCTCCCCGTCAAGTTTCCGCTGGTCCTGGCACAAGGTGTCGAAGGTATCGCAGTCGGACTTGCCACCAAGATCCTCCCACACAATTTTGTAGAGCTCATCCAGGCTTCCATCAAAGTACTTGAAGGAAAGAAATTTAAACTCTATCCCGACTTCCAAACCGGAGGGATGATGGATGTGAGTGATTATCAAAATGGCCTGCGGGGTGGCAAGATCAGGGTGAGAGTCAAGATCGACAAGCTGGATAAGAGCACCCTGGTCATTCGTGAGATTCCTTTTGGTGTGACCACCGGGACCCTGATGGAATCAATCGTCAAGGCCAGTGAGAAGGGACAGATCAAGATCAAGAAACTGAGTGATAACACAGCTGCGGAAGTTGAAGTCCTGATCGAATTGCAACCTGGTGTGTCTCCTGACCAGACGATTGACGCACTCTATGCATTTACACAATGTGAGACATCGATATCACCCAATTCCTGCGTGATCATTGACAACAAGCCTGCGTTTCTCGCGGTGGAGGAAATCCTGCGCCAAAGCACTTTCTATACACAGGAATTACTTCGCCAGGAACTGACCATCCGGCTTGGAGAGCTTCAGGAAAAATGGCACTTCGCCAGCCTGGAAAAAATCTTTATTGAAAAGCGCATCTATCGTGATATCGAAGAGTCTGAGACCTGGGAAGATGTCATCGATGTCATCGGCTTAGGCCTGGCTAAATATATAGCAACCCCAGCTTCGAAAACGAAAGGAGATAAGCGCCTGCTCTTGCATCGCGATATCACTATAGAAGATATTCAGCGCCTCACAGAGATCCGGATCAAGCGGATATCAAAATACAACTCCTTCCAGGCAGATGAACTGATCCTGGGCATTGAAACCGAACTCACACAGGTGAGACATGATCTGGCCCACCTGACTGAATATACCATTGCTTATTTCCAGCGGCTTCTTGACAAGTATGGCAAAGGCAGGGAGCGAAAGACGGAAATCACCACCTTTGACACCATTCAGGCAGCAAAGGTTATCGCCAGCAACGCCAAATTGTATGTAGATCGTAAGGAAGGATTTATTGGTTATGGACTAAAGAAGGATGAGTTCGTCACCGATTGCAGTGAGATCGATGATATCATCGCTTTCCGTAAGGAT
>DATHZY010000501.1:0-6090 GCA_035458325.1 Saprospiraceae bacterium
ACTGATTACTGATTACCGATTACCGAATAGTGATTACTGATTACTGCTAACTGCTAACTGCTAACTGCTCACTGCTCACTCCTCCTCTTCGTCCTCTTCTACCTTATACACTATCGGTGTCAGCATCGGCAGTCCAATCCACTTTTTCTCTTCAGGGCCGATGGTAAAGAAGGATAATACACCGCCGGAAGCCTTGGCAATACGTTCAGCGAAACTGACATATCCTTTATAGAGGTAAGCACCGATAGAAGGGTGAAGTGCAGCCAGCACAGGATTGAGCTGGGATAGTTTGCCTGAAATGATTTCGTTGCGGTTGGCCGTCTCTTTTGGAAGTTCGGCTATCAATTGCTGAATCTTTCCATGCAGCTCCTGGTTAACAGCCTCATGGAATTCCTTTAAGCGCTCATCACCGGCAAATGTCCGGATCTGGGCAATTTTATCAGCCCATGACAACTCATCAGCATCAATGTTTCCGTCCGCTCCGGCTATAAGCACCGTGATATACGCATGGGCATCCTTCAACAAACTGATTTCCTCAGAAGACAACAAACTCAAATCCTGGTCCATGTATGATTTTTTTACTTGGTTTAAGCCACAATATTAGGCATTTTGTCTTAGAGCCTCAAATCAAAACCGATCCACAGGGAATGTTGCCTTTGGGCCCCGCAAATCTGCTCTTCAAGGGCCCTGAGGGTCAGATGTCAAAGAAATATTTGTAGACAAAAGGATGTATGTACCTGATTAACAGTATGTTAAAATTAAAAAACAAATTTAATATTTTAAGATTGGTCCATACCCTGCCGCTTGTGTAAATAGGCTTATATTTGCAGCGTTTTTTTAATACCTATTACCTAACTATATTGATATGCAAGGCAAAGGAATAATCAAGTTTTTCTTGATTCTGCTTACTGTGGTTTGTTTGTTACAATACCTTTATTTGATTCCCACCCGTAAAGTGGAAAAGAATGCTGAAAAGTTTGCCACATCAGCTACGGCAAGCATTACCGACGAGGGGGCCAAGAGTATAGCTTACAAGCTGGCCAGGGCCAACTACCTGGATTCAATGTCCAGCGAGCCCGTGATTACAATCCCATTACTCGGTGCTTTCAGCTATGAAAAATTAAAGCAACAACAAATAGCACTCGGTCTCGATCTTAAAGGCGGTATCAGTACCGTACTTCAGGTTGACCTGAGAGAATTTTTGGAAAATCTTTCCAGCGGAACCAAAGAGCCAGCCTTTAAACTGGCCCTGGACAATGCTGATAAGGCCCTGAAGAATGCGCAGACCGACTACATCAGTCTCTTTGCTCAGGAATGGGCAAAAGTCTCCAACGGTCAGAAACTCGGTCCGATATTCTCCCGCAATGCTACGTTGCGAGAGGAGATTAATTTCGAGTCAACAGATGGTGAAGTGGTACGGGTTCTACGCGAAAAAGCCAATGAGACCGTGGACCTTACCTTCAAGCGCCTGAAGGACCGTATTGATAAACTGGGTGTGGTTCAGCCTAACGTATCGCTTGACAATACAAGGGACCTTATCCTTGTAGAACTTCCGGGTATCGACAACCCCGAGCGTGCAAGGTCTTATCTCCAGTCCACTGCTAAACTAGAGTTCTGGGACGTATACCGTGTGTCAGATCCAGGTATTCTGGAAGCATTTGCCGCAGCTGATGCCAAGCTGACTAAACTTGCTGCCGGTGATACTTCGTCTGTAGCAACAGATACGACTACACTCATGAGGATGGATACAGTATATACACCTGTAACTGATTCTCTCGGTAATATTATCGATTCTACCATGACAGTGCAGGAAGTACCTGCCAATGCCGATCCTTCTGGCCAGTCCGGTCCATTGCTATCCCAGTTGAGCCTGAATTTCTATAATGGCCAGACGATACAGTATCCTTTTGCGGTGATGGGTGTTGCCAACCGTAATAAGATCAATGCGGTGACCGAGATGCTCCAGAATGAGCAGATCAGGCCATTGTTCCCACAGGATGTCAAGTTCATGTGGAGTTCAAAGCCAATGATGGATGCGGATGGTGTTGTCACAGACCAATATGAACTCTATGCAATCCGGATCAAACGTGGATCAGATAAGGCACCTCTCGAAGGTGACAGGGTCGTAACGGCCACTTCCAATCCTGATCCAATGACAAATGAAGTCGCGGTGACCTTGAGGATGGATAACCTGGGTTCAAAAATCTGGGCTGATATGACCACAAAGGCAGCTCAGGACAATAACCGGGAGATTGCTATCGCGCTTGATGATGAAGTCGTCTCTGCACCACGGGTCAATGAGCCAATCACCACAGGTGATAGCCGGATATCAGGTAATTTCACTATCCAGGAAGGCCAGGACCTGGCTAACATCCTGCAGATTGGTAAGCTTCCTGCAAGCACTACGATCATCCAGGAATCCCTGGTAGGTCCGTCCTTAGGAAAAGATAACATCAACAAATCTATGATTGCCATGATCGTATCCCTGATCGTGGTGATGTTGTTTATGATATTCTATTATAGTGGAAGTGGTGTAGTTGCCATTATAGCACTCCTTGCTAACTTGTTTTTCATCTTCGGAGCCCTTTCATCACTGGGTACGGTTTTAACCCTTGCCGGTATCGCAGGTGTTGTACTGACCATCGGTATGGCGGTGGATGCTAACGTTATTATCTACGAGCGTTCGCGTGAAGAATTGCGCGCAGGCAAGACCTTGAAGACCGCGATATCAGATGGTTTCAAGCATTCCTATTCAGCGATTATAGACGCGAATATTACTACGATTCTCAGTGCAATGGTATTGGCCTATTTTGGCCTTGGACCCATTAAGGGTTTCGCTGTTACCCTCTTGATAGGGGTTGTATTCTCTTTCTTTACCGCTGTCATCGTAGGTAGGCTCATTATCGAGTGGTGGGTTTCTAAAGGAAACACGATTGGTTTCTCTACAGCCCTGACGAAGAATACATTTGCAAATCTGAATGTTGACTGGCTTGGAAAACGTAAGATCGCCTACATCTTTTCAACAGCATTTATCCTAGTTGGAATAATCTCCATGTTTACGCGTGGGTTTGAGCTGGGTGTCGATTTCAAGGGCGGGTATTCATATAATGTACAGTTTGAGAAAGGAGTTGATGTCGATGCTGATAAGTTCCGTGCTTCCCTTGCTACTGCCTTTGGTGGTACACCGGTGGTAAAGGCCATTGATGCGGTCAATACCTACAATGTGACCACCAGTTACCTGATTGATGATGATGCCGCAGATGCCCAGACCCGGGTTAGCCAAAAACTTTTTGAAGGAGTGAAGGCTGTAACCGGGGGTGACCTGACCTATGAAAACTTTATGGTGACGGATTATTCCGGCACACACATTACCAGTTCAGCCAAGGTAGGACCAACCATTGCGGATGACATCAAGAAGAGTTCTGTTTACGCGGGTATTATGGCCTTGTTGCTGATTTTCGTATACATCCTGATACGCTTCAATAAATGGCAATATTCATTCGGTGCTGTACTGGCCCTGTTCCATGATGCCATGGTGGTATTGTCCGTCTTTTCATTGCTGCATGGTATTTTACCATTCTCCATGGAGGTTGACCAGACCTTTATTGCCGCGATACTGACGGTGATTGGTTATTCGATCAATGACACCGTGGTTATTTTTGACCGTATCCGGGAGAACTTTGGTTTATATACAGGAAAAACCAAAAATGAGATTCTCAATATGTCCCTGAATTCCACGATGAGCCGTACGTTGATCACAGCGTTGACGGTATTCTTTGTGGTGCTCGCGCTGTTCTTCTTCGGTGGAGCCAGTATCAAGGGATTTGCCTTCGCGCTCGTGGTAGGTTTGATTTCTGGTACATACAGTACAGTCTTCATCGCTGCGCCGATCCTGGCTGACCTTTCAGGTGATATTAAATCAAAGGAAAAAGTGACGCATAGCTTTAAACGCACTGCGGATATCAAGTAAAATTGTTCTCTATTGGACAAAGGGGAGGATCGGGTTAAAACGGTCTTCCCCTTTTTTTTAGCCTGAAAGGCACGTATGTTTTGATGATATAGAATTGTTATTTTGCAACAGTAACAGACCCCGGATCGTTATACCCACAATGCGTAACCATTTCTTATTTGTACTCATCGTCAGTCTCCTGTGGACCTCCTGCACTTTTACCCGCAAGGTGCAGACAGGCATGCAGGCTTATGAGGTCAAGCAGTTTTCCGTAGCCACCCAGCTCTTTGAAGCTGAATATGCTGCCAGCAAGTCAAAGGAGGATAAGGCAATACTCGCTTATTATGCCGGGGAATCTTTTTCCAACCTGAACGACCCCGCCTCAGCTGCTCCATGGTATTATAAAGCACACGAGGATGGTTTTGGTCCTGAGGCACTAGATCGTTATGCCGATGCGCTCAAGCAGCAGGAAAAGTATCCGGAAGCCATTCAGGCCTATGAAGATTTACTCAAGGCATCTCCGGGCAATGCAGCTTACCGTTCTAATATCACCTTGTGTAAGCAGGCCATCGATTGGAAGAAAAATAAGAATGCGGCCTATGAGATCTCCCAGGTCAATTTTAATACATCTGCTGCTGATTATGCACCGGTACCAATAGGGCCCGGAACTTTGCTGTTTACCAGTGACCGGGATTCAAAGGAAACCACCGAAAGTTATTTATGGACCGGCAGGTCATTTTCTGATCTCTATGTTTTTAAAAACGCAACACAGGAAGTAACGCCTTTTGACGAAATCATCAATTCAGCAGACAATGAAGGCACCGCTATCCTGAGCCCGGATGGCCAGATGCTTGTCTTTACCAGATGTTATTCAGGACAAGCGTATGATGCATGGTGTAAGTTGATGTATAGCTACAAGCGTGGCAATGCCTGGCTTGAACCTGAACCCTTCCCATTTATCCGGGAAGAAGTCAATTATGGTCATCCGGCTTTCGCCGCCAATGGCACCACCTTGTTTTTTTCATCGGATGCTCCTGAAGGCCAGGGAGGGCATGATATATATTTCACTCAATTAGATGGTGAAGGACAGTGGGCTGATCCTGTCAATCTCGGTGCCTTAATCAATACCATGGGCCAGGAACAATACCCGACCGTATACAAAGACACCTTGTTTTATTCTTCAGATCGCCTGGCTGGGCTTGGGGGTCTTGATATTTTTAAGACGTACCTCAATGCAGAGGGGCAGTGGGTGCCACCGATCAATTTAAGATCCCCTGTCAACAGCGGCGCGGATGATTTTGGCTTCATCGTTGATACATTTGCCGCACCTGCAGAGAATGTATTGATGCAGGGTTACTTCACCTCCTCTCGTGGAGGTAATGCACGCAATGATGACATCTTCGCATTCACGCTCAAAGGCTTGCAACCAGGCACCGATATCGTGGAAGTGCCTAAAAACGAAGTTCCTAAAGAGAAGCCAATTGATTATCAACTCTTCCTTTCCCTGCGGGTGATGGAACCTCAGTTTGAAGTTCCGGATGACCCGAACAGCAGGCGTGTTGGTAAAAAGGCACTTCCAAACGGCCCGATCATCATCACACAAGGCTTGTCTGACCAGCGTTTTGTAACTGATGAACTGGGTCAGTTCCTGATCAAGCTGGAGTGGAATAAACAATACACATTTACCGCACGATACAGGGATCATCTTGCTGCAACCTACACGTTGAATACAGGAGAGATCGAAAGGAATCCGGATAAACCGATAACGACGATCAACCAGATCATGGAACTGGATCCTATTTTCAGGAACAAGGAAATCGTGCTTGAAAATATCTTCTACGACTACGACCAGTGGGCGATCAGGGACGATGCTAAGCCATCACTTAATAACCTTTCTATCATCCTCAAGAATAATCCATCGATCCGCATCCAGCTTTCCTCCTATACCGACTGCCGGGGAACGGATGAGTACAATCTCGACTTGTCGCAGAAACGGGCACAGGCAGCCATTGATTATCTCATGTCGGTAGGTATCCCTGCTAAACGTTTAGTGGCCCAGGGTTTCGGCGAATCCAACCTCTCCGTCAATTGCGTATGTGAAGAGTGTACTGAAGAACAACATCAGGAAAACCGGCGCACTA
>DATHZY010000502.1:0-4236 GCA_035458325.1 Saprospiraceae bacterium
CTTGGTAACAGTACCGGTCAGTCCATTGCAAATGGCATAAAATCCTTAAGGGAGGCCATAAAGGCAGGAGATGGTAAGAAGTATCTGACAAATGCCAATGCCGTCGAAGCCACTTTCGCCAACCTTTCAAATGCGGAGAAGGCAGCCTGGGAAGCATGGAGTTCAACAAATTTGAAAAAGTAGATATTTTTCAGGGGCAGAAGATATCATCTGCCCCTTTTCTTAAATACGGTTCAGATGAAAAGGAATGTATATGCCTTCCTTTGTTGCGGATTTTTTATGCTTGCAGCCTCAACAGGGATAACACAGCACAGCGCCCAAATCCAGGGCACCATGGAAGATTTTGCAAACGGAGATGTCATCCTCTTTGACGCACTCACGCGTGATACGCTCGCGAAGGGAAAGATTGTTGATCATCGTTTCATGCTTATTCCCTCCCGAGGCGAAGTAGACGGTCAGGCATTACCAGCCCTGCTCATGTGTCTGAAGGACGACCGAAGGCAATCATCTGCCGCTCCAATCGCTATAGAAGATACCGCACTGACTATTGAGTTGTCCGGGGCCGGGACAAACCGATATGGTGGAAGTCCATTGCAACTCGGGTACTCCAACCTGAATGAAAAACTCAAAGAGCTGGATGACTTATTAGTTAACGCCACAGAGGAAGGCACCAGAGATAGCCTGCAAAGGTTAATCGCCCGTGAGGTAGAGGGGTTTTATATCCGGACCAGGCATTCCAGCTTCAATAAGTTTATGGCATTGGTGATGTATGATTTTATAGCACGTAAATTTATTGAGCCCACTTCTTTAACACACATAAAGGAGAGGTGTATAGACTCCATCACCCTGGATACCTTTGACCAGATGATATGTGAAGCAGTCAGTGGATTTAACAACCAGTGGGAAGGAAGAAAAGCACCTGAAATAACCTCAACAAGTAATACAGGTGAGGACGTATCACTTTCAGCATTGATTGGTTCAGGACCTGTCATCCTTGATTTCTGGGCTTCATGGTGTGGGCCTTGCGTCAAGGAAATGCCGGAATTAAAAACGATTGCTGCAAGCTATAACGTCACCATCATTGGTATTTCCCTTGATGAGCAGTCTGCCGCCTGGGAGAAGAGTCTAGCCAGGCTCGAACTCCCCTGGATCAATGTTCGGGACACTTCCAAAAATATAGCAAAACAATACGCTGTAACGGCCGTGCCCACGAAGTTTGTCATTGATAAAAATGGAATCATCGTAGCACGTAATCCTGAAGACCTCAGAATGGTCCTTGATTCATTGAAGTAGCGATTGCACCATTCAACTCCACAGGCAGTCAGGTTCTGAAACAGGATGATGTTGGAAGTATAGTAATCCCTGTCAATGATGTTGATGGTTTCCATGTGCCGGATCACCGTCAAATTTCACAGCGTTGTATTTCATTTCTTTCGAAGAGGGATTGTCCTGGGTCAACCGATAAGCCTTGTTGATATCCATTCCGGTGAAGACCTGGTCCTTGCAATCTTTACACGGCCATTGCACCGTTACACTTTGAATCATGTTTGCTTTTCGCAATCCTACTTCCAGTGCCAGGCTATTGCCTCCAAAGGAAGCTCCTGAAGTTACTGTCCTGTATATCTTTCGCTCCTGCCCGTTTTCCATTACAGACAATGCCACACGGGCACCAATAGCAGCTTTGTTAGCTGTAGTCCCCTCCAGGTGGAGTACAATCCAATTGTTTTTTTCATGGTTTGGATTTTCAAACAGGCAATTATAAAATCCATCACCGTCATAAGCTCCTCCAATCACCACGTAGAGATCCTCATCCCCATCATGATCCAGGTCACCAAAACCCACTCCATGACCTTTTTGGATATTGGCAAATCCTCCAACGTAGCTCACATCTTCAAAGCGCTTACCGTCCATATTGAGATACATTTTGTTAGGCACAATGCTCTGGTATAGTGGATTGCCGGTGGCCAGGTAAAAATCAAGGAAGCCATCCGAATTGATATCTCCAAAATTGCACCCCATTGCATCCACGATTTCTGTTAACCCCATTTGTACGCCCACTTCTTCGAATTGCATATTACCTGCATTGCGATATAGTTTTGGAAACAGGTCCGCATCTGCCTTGCCCATATGGCTTAGCATCCAATGCGTGGGAAGGCTACCATTGTTTGAATACGAGGTTACAAAAATATCTTCAAAACCATTGTTGTCAAAATCAAAACTCCAGCAAGGAAAACTTTCAGCCGGAGCACCGACATTCAGATCTGGTCCACCTTGAATAAACTTTTGCTGGCCGCTGAAGCCCTGGTTGATAAAAAGGGAATTGGTATGATCCAATGCCGAAAAATAAATATCCGGATAACGATCATTATTGGCATCTGTTGCCACACAGCCTTTGAAATACTGATTCAGGCTCAATCCATATTTCGCTGATTCATGTTTAAATGTCCCATCCTGTTGATTGATGTAAAGATCAATACCCCTTTCAAATCCGGGAAGAGATTCATTCGCCACCACCAGGTCGAGCCATCCGTCAAGATTGTAGTCTGCCCACGCAGATGTTTGGGTGGGTGCAATATGGATCAATCCTGATTTTTGTGTGACATCAACAAATCCATCACCTGTATTTTTAAGCAGGGTGGCAGGTATGTTGCCACTTGTTCGAAACCAGGCACCGCGCATCACGAACAAGTCCAGCAAGCCATCATTGTTGTAATCTGTTTGATTGATATTTATACTGGCCACATGCCCCTTGAGGTTGTAGGCTTCTGTCTGATCTGAAAAGGTTCCGTCACCATTGTTTTTATAAAAAACCAGTTCCTCTTCAGGACTCCAGGAAGAAACGATAATATCAAGCCAACCATCATTGGTAAAATCATCCACCACAGTTCCCCCAAGGAGATTGTTCCGGTTTAATCCTAATGCCGGCGCCACATCTTTGAATTCAGGGAAAGGTAAATTATTTTTAAACCAGGATGGATCAATCAGGTATTCGGGCGGCACTTTATCCGGGTACTCTCCCAGGGTCATGTAGGCAATATTGAGCAGGTATTTTGCCTCCAGATCGTCAGGAAAGGCCTTGAGGCTGTTTTCATAAATGGCGATGGCACCACGTGATCCGGCGGGAAGCGTGTGTATGCCATCCCCTTTGACGGGAATGAAACAAGATTGATGATTATGATTGGCCAGGCAGTTTTCTGTCTCTCCCATGCGCATATAGGCTATAGCCAATAGTGAATATTGTTGCCGCATAGTTTCCGAAACAAGGGGGACTTTATAATCCCGTAGATACTTAAACATGTATTTGAGGACCTCAATAGCTTCCTGAGGTTTGCCGCTATTGAGCAGCTCCATACCATATGCCAACCCTAGATTGATTTTCAGAGGGCCTTCAGGTGTCTTTTCAAATTCTGCCTTTATAGCCGCTGCCCTCCTTTTATTGATCGAAGCCGGAATCTGCATCGGATCAAACTCATCGTATATTTTCTTCACCCACAACCGGGTGTCTTCTTCAGGGGAAAGGGGTTGATCCGATTCGGATTTACAACTGAATAGAGCAAGGATGACGAGGCTTAGCAGGAGGACGGTTTGATGGTGCAGGTATTTCATATAAGGCGAAAATATAAAATCGATCTTGGTCTAAAGGTTGTTTTGTGGCAACTGCCAGTATCCTAAGTGAATTCTAATAAGGTCCATGCTGAGGCACAACTGGGTTAAGGCAGCAAGTTTGAGTTGTTTGTTACTGAAGCTTGAATTGTATCAGCTTCGCCGCAAATGGGATACCCAAAAAGTTGCTATGAGGTTTCAATATCAGGAGTGCCAATGCGCGCTGTCTTTCAATGACAAAACCTGAAACGTGATGAAAAGTGTGGCTCGATTAATGAATGTTATGCTCTCCCTTGGATGCGTTTGGTTTGACTGCTTTATATTCAAGTGGTTTGGGTGATGATACTCCTTGGGTAAGACCATATGCCTTGTTGATTTCCATTCCCTTGAATTCTTCGACAGGACAATCCTTGCAAGGCCATTGCACCGTCACACTATTGATGGAGGTTGATTTTCGAAGTCCAACTTCAAGCGCAAGGCTGTTGGCACCAAAGGATGCACCCGAAGTTACCGTCCTGTATATTTTTCTTTCCTTACCACCTTCCTGCACAGAAAGTGCCACTCGCGCGCCAATGGCTGCTTTGTTAGCGGTTGTACCTTCCAGTTTCAACACGACCCAATTGTTGTTATGTT
>DATHZY010000503.1:0-8190 GCA_035458325.1 Saprospiraceae bacterium
AGTGTAATATCTATCTTTAAGCCATGGAAAACCACCAGGCGCAGGAACACTTTATACATCAGAATAAAATCAGGCAGATCTTCTTTCTGGTCATCCTGGTCTTACTGGGTGCATTATTGATCAAGGAATTTATGGTCTTTCTGCCTGCCTTCCTGGGGGCTATTACTTTGTACATCCTCATGCGGAAGCCCATGATTTACCTGGTGCAGAAGCGGAAATGGTCCAAAAACTTAAGTGTCTGGATGCTCATCCTGCTCTCTTTTGTAGTCATCATGATTCCCATCGGTTCCTTGATCGGTATGCTTACTTCCAAGGTAACGTATGCCATTGAACACTCCAATGAACTGCTCGCCGCTTTTCAAACACTTGTTGCAAAGCTGGAAGCAAGCTTTGGATTCCAGTTGATCAGCCAGGAAAATATCTCTAAAGTTGGCAATTTTGCAGCCCAAACGATTCCACAAGTGCTGAGCGCTACATTTGGCACATTAGGCACCCTTTTCTTCATGTATTTCATCCTGTATTTTATGTTGCAGGGTGGAAGCAAGATGGAAGAAGATCTTTATGAATACATGCCGCTAAAGGATGCTAATGTGGACAAACTCGGCAAGGAAATTGAAAATATGGTTTTGAGTAACGCGATCGGTATTCCAGTCATCGCTTTACTCCAGGGTGTGGTGGCCTTGATAGGGTATTTGATTCTTGGTGTCAACGAACCATGGTTTTGGTTTGTCATCACTTGCATCACCGCGATGCTCCCGGTAGTGGGTGCCGCCATGGCCTATGTCCCTGTATCGATCATCTTACTCGCCAATGATCATACATGGCAAGGTATTGTGATGCTGATCTATGGCTTTGGTGTCATCGGCACCGTAGATAATTTCTTTCGCTTTGCACTGGCTAAGAAATTTGCTGATGTGCATCCTTTGATAACCGTCTTCGGGGTGATCATTGGATTGACCCTGTTTGGATTCCTGGGGCTCATCTTTGGCCCGTTGCTTATTTCGCTTTTCCTCTTACTGCTCAAGATGTACTCGAGTGAGTTCTTTGTCAAGCAGCGGGAGATGCCGGGGACGGAATAGAAATGGGTTGATGGGTTGATGGGTTTATATGTTCTTGCGATGGTGGGTTGAGAAGTTTAGGAGATTAGAGAAAAAAATAAAGTTCGGCTTAGGTTGACCTAAGCGGTTGCTGAGCTGTAGTAAAAGGATGCAGGGTAGCAGGTCGAAGCATCGGCGTACGTCAAATCAAAGAAATCATAAACCTGGCAGAGATCAATGAAGCCGTTTCCGACGGCATGTAATATCATAATTGCTCTAACTGACCCCCTACCCCCTGAAAGGGGTACAAATGATCTTCAGGCAAAGTTGAGCTTAAGTTGACTTAAGATCGCGTACGAAAAATCAAAGGAATCATCGTCCTGGCAATGGTCGACGTAGCCGTTTTTAACGGCAGGTAGTAATCAAAATTGCTTCATCTCACTCTCTTACTCTCTCACTCTCTTACACATCACCTTACAAGTGTCACATCCCCTGAATATACCACCTCTTCCTCCCCGGCAAGACCTAGGTACCGGATGTGTATCACATACACATACACTCCCGGGTTCATGGGTTCATCATTCAATTTACCGTTCCAGGTAAATGGGTTGTCAGAAGATCCAAAAACAAGATTTCCCCATCGATCAAATATGGTGCCTTCCATTGAGATCACATCAGAGGGGATGTCTGTGAAGACAGTGAATACATCATTGAGACTGTTGTCATCCGGTGTAAACACATTAGGAATGTAAAAAACAGGTCCAGTAGGACAATCATCGTCCGGAAGAACATCGGTTTGTCCAGTGGCCTGGTAGCAGGTTGTTAAAACATCAACTTTATAAGTACCTGGTGTGTCCACCTGTATACTGGAGGTCATGGCGCCTGTGTTCCAAAGGTACATGGCATCAAAAGGCTGAGTGGCATCAAGGGTAAACTGATCACCCTGGCACCACAACAGTGTTGGTTCAAGGTTTACTATAGGTGCATCTGCATGATAGCTCACCACAAGCGTGTCAGAAACAGCACCACAAGCATTGCTGAGCTGCAGCGAATACACCCCTGCATGATCTGCGAGGAAATCCGGTGAACTACTTCCATCCTGCCACGTGACATCATAGGTTGTAACAGGCGATGATAACAAGAAAGATTCACCCATACAAAGGATGGTATCGGGCCCCAGATAAAACGGATCCGGCGCATCCATATATTCCACCTCCACTGTATCGCTTACCAT
This sequence comes from Saprospiraceae bacterium, assembly GCA_035458325.1. GTDB lineage: Bacteria > Bacteroidota > Bacteroidia > Chitinophagales > Saprospiraceae > Opimibacter. Next base: position 2,272 of record DATHZY010000503.1, read on the forward strand.
ACCGCATTGATTGGAAGCAGTAATGGAATATATTCCCGGTGATGAAACTACATACGAGTTACCCAATGATTGATCCTGCCAGGTAAGCAAGTTACCTGGACCGGCATTCGCATGCAGTACAAGGGTGTTGCCCTCGCATAAGGTGGTATCAGGCCCGAGATCCTGAACAGGTGGTAAGGCAGTAAAACCAACAAGGATAGTATCTGCATCAGCACCGCATGAATTGCTGACGTTGAGAATAAAAGTACCTGGGATGGTCGTGGTAAATTGATTGAGTGTTGAGCCATCCTGCCATAGATACTGAACTCCGGAAATACCTGCCTGTATAGTGATCGTATCTCCAACACATGCCTCCAGATCAGGTCCGAGCTCAAGTTGTGGACCATCTGTACTCTCCGTCAACACAACTGTGTCTGAAGCTGACCCACAGCTATTATTTATCGTCAGGATGATGGTCCCTTCCTGAGTAGTTTCGAAAACAGGATCCGTACTACCATCTTGCCATAGATAAGTCACATCAGGAATGTTTGGAGAAAAAGTGACCAATTCACCTGGACAAATCGTTTGATCCTGACCGAGATCTAATGGTGGTATCGTTGGCAAAAACGAAATGAGGACTGTATCTGCAGCAGTACCACAACTATTTGTCACCGTAGCATACACGACGCCGCTATCTGAAACGATCAGATCAGGATTGGAGGATCCATCAGGCCACAAGATGTCAACATTAGCTATAGTAATAGAGAGCACAACTGACTCGCCGGGGCAGATTGATGTATCCGGACCAATTGATACAGGAGGTACTGCAGGCAATAAATCTATCACCAGGGTATCATACGATGAAGCACAAGAATTGGACACACTTACATGATATTGCCCTGGCGTCGCGGCCAGGAATTGTGTACCTGTGGAGCCATCCTGCCACAACCACGCATCTACATGATCAAAAACAGGCGTGATCAATATCGTATCACCGGCACACATAGATGAATCATTTCCAAGGAAAACAAAAGGAGGCACTTCGCCTGCGGAAATAACTACCGAATCCACATCTGATCCGCATGGATTGCTGACCGTTAAAGAATAGATACCCGGGGTAGATACGTTGAGTTGGGGCCCCATGGATCCGTCATTCCATAAATACGTCACACCGGTCAGGCCCGCATCCAGGACAGTAGATTGCCCCTGGCACAAATCAAAATCCGAAGGCAACTGGACCATCGGTGGTTGATCATTAAAGGAAATCAAAATGGTATCGGACAGCGCATCACAGTTATCTGACACTTCAACAAAATACAATCCTGGTGATGACACCAACAAGGTATCAGCAGTGCTCTGATCGTTCCATTGATAAAGAGCACCAGGAGAAGTAACTGATAGAACAACTTGCTCACCTGGACACAAAGTGAGGTCTGGGCCTAAGGCGGGAGGTATAAGGGGTGGAGCATACGTAACGTTGACCATGTCTAAATCTGATCCACAGTTATTTGAAACTGACAGTGCATATGTACCTGAGGAGGTAACAGTAAATGTCGGATCTGAAGATCCATCCTGCCATGAATAGATACCGGAGATCATCCCTGGATCTAAAATAAATATGTCGCCCGGACACGCGAACAAGTCTGGACCAAGATCTATTACAGGCTGATTTTGATGAACCACATAGATTTCGTCTTCGTCCTCTCCACAGACATTCGTTACGGTTACACTATAGAGTCCTTCAATAGAAACGGTGTAATAATTAAACATACTACCATCCTGCCAGACATAACTGCCCATATCCGGATCGAACTCAAAATCCAATATTTCATTATCGCATAACCATGCTGAATCAGGACCGAGGGAAATCAAAGGCGGGGCCATGGTCATCACCTCCATTTCATCACTTTGTTCGCCGCACATATTTGAAATGGTCAGGGCATAGGTACCTACGTCATCAATCGTATAAGAGGACGCATTGGACCCATCCTGCCACATAAAATCGCCAAGTGCCGGATCAAGTACTATCGTAAATTGATCACCACCGCACAGTAACGTATCCTCACCCAGGTCAAAAGGCAATGGCATATCCATTCCTGTTACTACTACTTCATCCATACTGATCGTGCACCCATCATCCAGTGTGACCGAATAGGTACCGGGCGAGGAAATGGTGTAATCGGGATCTGTACTTCCATCCTCCCACAGATATGTCCCTGCATCCGGATCAAGAGATATTTCTACCTCATCACCAGCGCATAAGACCAGATCAGGACCCAGATCCACCATGGCAGAACCCAGGATTGTAACTTCTATTTCGCCTTCAGCTTGTGTACAGGCGTAGGATGCTGTCACAGAATAAACACCTGTGGTATAGACCGTCAGGGTAGGTCCCTGATGCCCGGTGCTCCAGTTGTAAACCACATCGGGGTCTCCACCTGGATCGATAATAAATGAATCGCATACAGTAACGGGTGGCCCCAGATCCACATCGATCTGTTGAACTGGAATCTCTTCCACGAGTACATCATCCACATAATAATAACCGTACGCTGGAGGGCCATAACAAGCCGGGTCAACACCGGTCTGACTATTATTACGAAAATTACCAAGGGTTATATATTGTTCATTTCCGACTGCGGTATAATAGCCTAATACGTTGGTCCATTCTACTGTGTCAGTGATTATATCCCCACCCCAGCTGACTTGTGGAAAATTTCCTGTAAAGACTGTTGGTAGATCGGGCGTCAATAGGATACCGTATTGATCTACACCGCAACCTTCATTGGCCAGGTTGATCCAGGCACTGACCTTATAACAAAGGTCTGCTTCCAGCGTATCCAGCAACGGAGCTGTAATAAATTCATGGCCAGCTGCAAAAGCCCATGTATACTGGCCCGCATAAGCCAAACCGGTATGTGCGGGTTGATAGCCTTGAAAATTGGTGGGCACCCCTCTGTACATGGGATCTGAGCATGTGTGAAAATAATCGGAAGACCCAGACAACGAAGTCCAAGGTTCAGATTCCAGTGGCCCACCATTGTTGAGGTTTGAGGGAGGACACATATTGAATACTTCAAAACTAGGGTTAGGTACCAGGTTTTGTCCATGCAATGTGATGAGACAAACTGTACAAAGACTCCATATCCTAATTGCCCTACTAGCAATGCTAAAAAACCGATCTCTAGGTAGTCTTATCAAAATAGTGGAAATACATTTGAAAGATAAATATTTAGGTTGAGATACTAAAGGTTATTGGCTTATAGGTTGAATTGTTGATAGGTTGAGGGGTTGATATGTTGATGGGCTATAGCAGGTTAGGCACCTCTGCCTTGCTTCTTTCATCCTCCCGCAACAAATGCCGTGCATTTGGCGGGATCTTCGCTGCGCTTCGACTTGCTCCTTTCACCCATTTATCCAGGTTGATCATGTCCCCAGGAAAGTAGAAGCCGATACCTGGACCATCCAATAAGTAAAGATATTTATGGCTAATTTTGTCCTGGTTAAAATAATTGCCTCCATTATGTACCCTAAGATCCTGAGCTATTTCTTCATTATCATCAGCGTTTGCTTCGACTCATCTCTACTAGCGCAACTCAGGATCGGCTCCGCCAATACCGGACTGAATTTCAGGGAAGGTCCCGGCACCGAATATAAGATCCTGCACACCCTTGATACTTCCAATCTGCTGGTGGTGCTGCCGAGGGAACCTAAAAATGACTTTGTGGAAGTATTTGATGTAGAAACCAGTTCGAGGGGGTATGTGAGTCAAAACCACATTCAGATTACAGATACCCTGGCCTTTGGCAAACAGAACTTTTTTGAAAAATCCGGTGAAGCAACCACCGGGGATGTAGAAATTGAAGTGATCAACGGAACATCACACACCTTGTTTGTCTGGATCAATAAAATTTCCTACGATTTATCTCCCCGTGAAAAAAAGACCCTGGTCCTGGAAGAGGAAGAGGTCATTTATTTTTCATCCACTCCAGGATTATTTCCTGTTTTCGGAAAGGAAATATTGCAGCGAGGCAGCACATATGTCTGGAAAATTGTACAGGATTAAAGAGGCCTATTGGTAACGTGATGGATCCCACATGGATATGAAACGGAATATGAAAAATTATTTACTCCTGGTCTTTATTTTGTCTTTTAGCGGCCTTCATGCACAGGTGCGTGACACGCTAAAAGTGATTATGACGAAGATAGAACAGCCCCCGGCCGATACCGTCTATTATTTCTCCAGTCGGGTAGATACCATCGCCCTTTATCCCTTGCGCACTGACACCACTAAAATAGTAGAGGACAAAAACACACAGGATCTCAAGGATTCCAAATATAAGATCAATGTAAAAGGGAGTGTCCGCGTCAATGGGTATTATGATTTTACCGGCATGACGAGTACGGAAGGATTTCTCCCATATGACATTCCGGTAGGCGTACAACAAATAGACGATCTCTCCAGTGTGTATATCGGAGCCAGACAGTCGAGAATTGGGATCGAAGGAGAAGCCAGTACCAAAGTGGGCCACATCAGGACGTACATGGAGGTGGATTTTGCCAGCAGTACAGGCTCCTTCTGGCGCCTGAGACATGCGTATGCAGAATGGAATTATTTCAAGATCGGTTATACCTGGAGCACCTTTATGGACAATGCTTCCCTCCCAACTACCGTGGAGTTTGAAGGTCCCAACTCATCGCTTAGCAAACGACATGGATTAGTTCGATATGAACGAAAATATGGTGAACAGACCATTATAGGTGTTTCCATCGAGGCACCTGTCTCCGATTATTACAATCCGGCAGATTCCTTGCTTCAGAATAAAAATAAACAAGGCAATTTTGATATCGCCGCCCGTTACAAACATTTACAGCAGTGGGGACATGTACAGGTAGCCGGTATATTCCGAAGGATAGATTACCTGAATGATGACCAGATAGATCAACTCCTTGGATGGGGCGTTTTGCTGAGTACGGTCATCAATCTCAATCCTAAAAATATCGTGTATTCACAATATTCCTTTGGAGAGAGCATTGCTAACTATTATGTTGGATTTAGTAACCGTCAGCTGGATGCTGTGTATGACCCCGAAGCAGACAACATGACCAGGAAATTTATCCAGGGAGGATTTGCAACTTATACGCATATCTTCTCTCCTGCCTGGAGATGTTCAGCCACTTTCGGGCTTTCCTCGATCAGAGGCAAGTCATTCGAACCTCCCGAGACATTTAAATCCAGTCTATATTTTGCGGGCAATTTCTTCTATTATCCAATCGAAACGATCAACCTGGGCATAGAGTTAACGAGCGGAACCCGGACCAACCTGGACAACCAAACCGGAGCAGCCACAAGGATATCCATGATCGCTGGATTCAGTTTCTAGGCTGAAGGCTAGATCCTAAACTCACCATGATCAACAACCTAATTGCCATTGAAAGACAAAGTCATCACACAAACCATCGCCTGGATAAAATCCGTGGTCATCGGATGCAATTTCTGTCCGTTTGCTGCTAAAGCGATGACGCAAAAGAGTATTCGGTATGTTGTATTGGAGGAGGCTAACAGGGAAGGCACACTGGCCTCCCTATTGGATGAATTACAATACCTTGATCAACATGATGATATTGAAACGACCTTTATCATCACCCCAAATGCCTTTTCGGATTTCACATCCTACTTAACCCTTGTCAGCGCTGCAGAAAAAACATCCTCTCGTCAAGGATACGATGGCATCTATCAGATCGCCAGTTTTCATCCGGAATATATTTTCGCAGATTCGGCACCTGATGATCCGGCAAATTATACTAACCGATCCATCTATCCGATGCTGCATCTGCTCAGGGAGGAGAGTATCACTCAAGCACTGAAGCACTACAAGGATCCGGAAGGGATACCGCAAAGGAATGTTGAATATGCCCGTGAAAGAGGGCTGATGTATA
>DATHZY010000504.1:0-6364 GCA_035458325.1 Saprospiraceae bacterium
GGTGGGTCGATCTTTTTACAAGGAGACAATGCAGCCAAATCCTGATCGATAGTTTTAATTATTGTAAAGAGAAAAAAGGACTTATCCTCTATGCGTATGTGATCATGGGAAGCCACGTTCATCTGCTCGCTGCAGCTATGGAGGGATCATCCGGATTGTCAGCCATAGTCCGTGACTTTAAATCCCATACATCCAGAAAAATTATTGAATGGATCACCGACAACAACAAGGAAAGTAGAAGAGACTGGCTGGACATGGTATTTAAATACCATGGAAAGTATAATTCAAACAATGAAAAATATCAGGTTTGGAAACAGGACAATCGACCCATGCAATGCGTGACACCCTGGTTCACGCTTCAAAAGTTAAATTATATACACAATAATCCGGTTAAAGCAGGCATCGTAGATCATGCAGAAGACTATCGTTTCAGTAGTGCCAGAAATTATGCAGGTAGAAAGGATGTTGTGCTCGATGTACAGCTCCTTGATTTTGGCTCGTTAGTTGGCTATGTAGGGTATTAATCTTTGATTCTTACGATGAAGCCATAGGCTTCCTGATGAAATCGCTTGCCTGGAATATGATCCGATATATTGTTTTGAAGGGTATACCCTTCAAATGTCATGTGGAATTATTTCCACATGACATTTGAAGCATTTTTGCTTCAAATCTATATTACGGAACAAGGTCTATTGAAAGATCATCGACAGGAAGCTTGTGGCTTCCATGCAAAAAACAAAATTTTGATTGTTACGATGAAGCCATAGGCTTCCAGACGAGATTGGTTACCAGGAATATGATCCGATAAATTGGTTTAAAGGGTAGACCCTTCAAACAGCTTCTGTGATTTATAGCGGGGAAGCCATAGGCTTCCTCTCGAGATTAATTACCAGGGACATGATCCGATATACAGGATTGAAGGGTCTACCCTTCAAACGTCGATCTTTTTAAGATCGACGCATTACAAAGTCATCGCTTCCCGCACAATCCTTTCCTGATTTTCATCATGCAGCTTCTTAAATCCGGTAGCGGGTGATGCACTAATTCGACGGGCTATCGACCTGAAGCCAAACTCCGGAAGCTTGGCATTGATATATGTCCACGCACCCATGTTGCCCGGCTCCTCTTGTACCCAGACTTTTTCAGCTCCCGGATACTTCGCTACAATTTCTTCGAGTTGTGGTTTGTGCAACGGATATAACTGCTCGAGACGAACTAATGAAATACCCTCCACTTTGTTTTTATCCCTGAACTCGACGAGATCATAATAGATCTTTCCGCTGCAGAAGACAACACGCTTGATCTTCTTAGCCTGCGCTGGAGTATGCTCCTCACTGATGATCGGTTTGAATTTAGTCCCGGTCTCCAGCTCGGAGAGCGGTGAGATACAGGCAGGATGGCGCAGCAATGATTTAGGTGACATCACCACGAGTGGTTTTCTGAAATTCCAGGTCATCTGCCTGCGTAGCAAATGGAAGAAGTTGGCAGGTGTGGTGACATTGCAGATCACCATATTGCCATCACCACAAGCTTGCAGGAATCGTTCCAGGCGAGCGCTGGAGTGTTCAGGACCTTGTCCTTCATAGCCGTGAGGCAAAAGCATCACAAGGCCGCTCATCCGGTGCCACTTGCTTTCCGCAGCACTGATGTACTGATCCACGATCGTCTGTGCGCCGTTGAAGAAATCTCCAAACTGCGCCTCCCAGATGATCATATGGTCAGGGCTCGACAACGAATATCCATATTCAAAACCAAGCACCGCAAATTCTGATAGCAGCGAATTGTATATCATAAATTTACCCTGCTTAGGTGCAAGGTAATTGAGGCGGTTGTAAGACGTATAATTCTCTGAATCATAAATCACCGCGTGACGGTGAGAGAAGGTACCCCGCTTGACGTCCTGGCCACTCATCCGCACATTCCTTCCTTCGGTCAGCAAACTGCCATAGGCCAGCAATTCTCCCAATCCCCAATCGATGTTGCCATCTTCAATCAGCTTGAGTTTTGATTTATTGATCCTGGTGATCTTGCTCAATGGTTTAAATCCCTCCGGCAGTCTATGTAATCCATCCAACAGGTTATTCAGCTGCTTGCGCTCAATTCCGGTTTTTGGAATTGTCAGCATGTCCTCAAGCGTGGCATGTTTTTTCAATTGCCGCCAGGCGATTTCCGGTTCCTGGTATTGGTAAGGCAACATATTTTCCTTGACCATTTCCAGGCGTTGTTGTAAGGCATTCCAATACGTCTTTTCAAGGTCTTCAGCGAGCTTCACTTCTACATCCTGGCGGCCTGTGAGTTTAGTGATATACAATTCACGTGGGTTGGGATGCACGCTGATTTTATCATACATCTCCGGTTGAGTAAACTGCGGATCATCACCTTCGTTGTGACCATGCCGGCGGTAACACACCATATCTATAAACACATCACTATTAAATTTCTGCCGGTATTCTGTAGCCAGGCGTGTTGCAAATACAACCGCTTCCGGATTATCTCCGTTGACATGAAATACGGGCGCCTGCACCAGGCTGGCTGCCGCGGTGCTATAAGTAGATGAACGCGCATCATCAAAATCAGTAGTAAAACCTATCTGGTTGTTGATCACAAAATGGACGGTCCCACCGGTATAATAGCCTTCCAGCTGCGACATCTGTACCGTCTCATAAACGACACCCTGGCCTGCCACGGCTGCATCACCATGGATCAGGATAGGCATGATCCTGTCATAGTCAGATCCATAGAGGAGATCTGCCTTGGCGCGGGAGAAACCTTCCACTACAGGATTCACGGATTCGAGATGCGATGGATTGGGGACCAGTTTCAAGTGCAGTGTCTTGCCACCCGGACCTTCTACCTGCGCAGAAAATCCAAGATGATATTTTACATCACCATCCCCAAAACTCTGCTCCGGATTCATATTGCCTTCAAATTCATTGAAGATCTGTTCGTAGGTCTTGCCCAGGATATTGGCCAGCACATTTAAACGACCCCTATGTGCCATGCCGAAAATAAACTCCTCAACACCCATGGAGGCACCGAGTTGGATAATGGCATCAAGTGCAGGGATAGTTGTTTCTCCACCTTCCAGAGAAAATCTCTTCTGCCCCACATACTTGGTGTGCAGGAAACGCTCAAAGACCACAGCGCCATTCAGTTTTTCCAGGATCCGTTTTTTGGTTGGCAGGTCCAGTCCATAGTCATCACTGACACCCAGGCCGGGTCTTTTTTCAATCCGCTCCTTGAGCCACATCCGTTTTTCGCGGTTTTCAATATGGGCGAATTCGAAGCCGATATCCCCGCAATAGATCAACCGGAGATGCTGGAGGATGGCATCGAGGGTAGAATCCGGCATTCCGATTTCCATTCCGGCCTGGAATACTCTGCCGAGGTCGTCTTCTGACAGATGATAATCCGCCAGGTCAAGGTGAGGCCGCCTGTCCCTGCGCTGGCGAATCGGATTGGTGGTACTCAATAAATGCCCCCTGTTGCGAAATCCATGGATGATGGACATCACGCCAAATTCCTTGATGGCATCTGACAGGGGTGCCACTGCAGGTATAGATCCTGTAGCTTGCCCATTTCCCTGGTGACCGAACTCGAAGCCTTCAAAAAACAGGCGCCAACCCTGGTCTACGCTCGTAGGGTCCTGTTGATAAGACTTGTATAATGAATCAATGTATTGGGGATGGGCATTGAATATGTGGCTATAATCCTTCATGGTGTGGCGCTTATTGGCGGGCGGCAAAAATACTCAGAATTTGAGTAGTGCATATCAACAACATGAATGGCAAAGGGTTGATGCTGGATTCATGAAAAAGGCTCCGCACCGGAGCCTTTTTCTATAATTTCTTTTCCATCTGCGACAGTTTACGCTGCATATCCAGTACGGTTTCCTGAAGCCAGTCCGCCTTTTGCTGGCGGGCATCTGAAAACACAATGTGGGCATGATAGCGCCATATTTCACGGATGTCCTGATAGGAAATAGTGTATGGGGAATAGACATCATTATCTGAAATCGCTGTGATGTGATGCTCAGCCGCGTGATTCTTTATGCGTTTATACACAATGCCATCTTTTTCAGTGACGATAATATAGGTCTTATCATCTTTCAGGTCTTTCAGGGATTCTACATATTTGGAGATCACCAGGGAGCCGGAAGGCATCGGCAGCATGGAATCCCCGTGTATTTCAAAAGCGCGGTAACTACCGGTCGGAAGGTTAGGGATGTACATTTTCGGTAGCTCGCTGATGAACTCAGGATCCTGGAAGCCATCCAGGTAGCCTGCTTCGGCCTTGGAATAGACCAGTTCAATATTCTGTCTCTGATCCTGGTCCATCGTGATGGCCAGTACGCGCAGGGTATCAGCGCGGGCAATCTCCAGTTCGTCAAAATCAATCCGCTGATTCAGGAGTCGGTCAATGGACTGGTGGAAGAAGATGGAGATCTTCTGGAGCATACTGATATTGGGCTCTACTTTGCCGAGTTCGTAACCGCTCCAGGTCGTCCGTGGTATTTCAAGCAGGTCGGCAAGTTCTTGCTGGCTGTAACCGGTCTTGCGCCTTAAAAACTGAAGATTGGAAGATAGCATATGGCAAAAAGGCTTTGTATGCTACAAAAGTATAAAAATTCGTCATAATCATGACGAATAATCAGCCTGTTTTTTAAAATTTCGTATGCTAAGACAAATTCTAATCAGCAGTCATAATCGGATATCGGCAGGTTTTCGTAGAATTTGGTTTTGTAAAAAGGAGGGGAGTTCTATTTTTGCGGCACTAAAATCTTAAAATCAAACCGATATGAAACATCTATTCTCCTTATTAGCCCTTTTTGTTGCCATGCAACTCCATGGGCAAGCTAATTACCAGGCTGCACAGAAATTCGTGAATGATGCTGCCCGTTTTTGGGCAAATCCACAAAATGTTGAACAGCTTACTACCCGGGGGGCCATCACCCATACGCTTGACAGTATAGTGTTATTAAACGGAGCCTCTGTGGTCACCGAAAAAGCTGAAATGGAGTATAATGATGAGGGCCTGACGACCATCATGAGGCAATATCTCATTGACTCACTTACCGGATCATTGCAATTGGATGGCATTACCACGTTTGCTTATCAAGGCGGCAACCTTTCCAATCTTTCAATTCAGGAGCTTAACCCTGAGACACAGGAGTTTGAAGTTTTTGCTGAAATGGATTTTCAGTACGATGGTTCCAATCGCGTGGATAGTGTTGTTATATCCCTCGAAGACCCATTCTTTGGAGGAGGTTTCGGACCTTTCCTGGGTATCAAGCAGGTGTATAGCGGAGATCTGCTGGTCCAGACAAGGCAGTGGCTTTTTGTGGCTCTCCTTGGTGGATGGATCCCTTCTTCCATCACGGATTTCCAATATGATGACAATGACCTACTGATCGACCAGTTACTCTCGACTGTAGATTTTACTACCGGAGAAATCCTGCCTACAACCAGGACAACGTATGCGTACAATGCAGAAGGATTGCAGGAAACCGTTGTGGAATATAACTGGGTTGATCCAAATTGGGAAGAAAGTTTCCGCACCACCTTCGAATATCACAGCAATGGTACCCTCTTTAACGAAGTAGAGGAGATTTTCTCTGGCGGTGCCTGGGTCAATAGTAGCTGGACAACCTATCCTGTTGCCAATGTTACAGAAGAGTATCCTTTTTCTTCATACCTGTGGGACGCAGTCGCCTCCGCATGGATTGTCTCTGACTCTACTATCAACCTTTTGAATCCTGCACTTCCATGGGAGCAGGTAGCAGCGCCGACCCAATTGTCAGCGATTGCATTACTTGGAGGCGAGACCGCAGGAGCAGGCCTGTTCAATTTCAATGGTTCAAGTATTGATGAGTCCCGTTATTTTATAGCTGATTCATTGACGCAGGAATTAGGACTTGACAGCAGGCAATTGTATTATTACTCCCTGATCGAAGGCTCTGCAGTAACCTCTGTACTTCCGGAATATCTGATGGTATCCCCTAATCCTGCACAAGATCAGTTTTACATTGATCTTGATCTCGATACAAAGGCCAACTACAAAGTATATAATGGCGCAGGTGCCACGGTTGCAAGAGGTGAAATGAACATGGGCAGAAATGCTGTTCAGACTACATCATGGACTCCAGGTATTTACTATGTTGCCATACATCTCAACGATGGAAGTGTGTTTGTACACAAACAAATGGTAGAGTAAGCTAAGCCGAAAAGGCCGTTGCCCTGGTGTCCCCACCAGCAACATAAGATACATCTGCGTCATTTGCGTTCCGAAAACAATCCTTGGGAACGCAGATGACGCAGATTTATTTAAAAAGTAATTTTTCGCAAATTAGATTTTGAAATACATA